>DATDQD010000033.1:0-21404 GCA_035292425.1 Bacteroidota bacterium | reverse complement strand
AGGCAAGCCGCGCGCCAGCCGCTGCGCCGGTGAGCTCTACCGTTAGGCGAGCCTTCGGGTTGATAAACTACCGATTGAGTACGTCGAGGAATTCCTCGACAGTCAATCCAGCTTTGGAGATGAGACTTCAGAGAGTACCTCGGGCAACTTCATCGTGGTTCGGGACGGAGAGAGTTGCAATGTGCCCCAGTTTGGTGAGAATGATATGACTACCGCGTTGGCGAGCGATCGACCAACCAAACTTCTGAAAGATTTTAATGACGTCGGAGAGAGGGAGGAGTGGTACCGGGGGCATTTATATCGCAATCTCGATCTGTTTGGTTGCGATTGTCAGCGGCATTCCCAGTTGTGCCCTGACGGCGAGGGTTTCCCTGATCGCGTCCTGGATGTTCAATTGAACTTCGTCCTCGGTTTTCCCTTGGCTAACACACCCAGGGATCGAGGCGCACTCGGCAATGTACATCCCGTCTTCGTCACGGGTGATGGTAATCGTAAAGGTCATAATTGAGCTCCTTTCCATAAAATATGCGAGCATTAAACCTTAATTGCAATAGCGTCTGTTGCTCGCCTAACAAGTCGTTCCACCGGACGAAAGCCGCGTTTGTCATGCGGCTTGCGATGTGTGAAAAGCTCCAGGCAAGCCGCGCGCCAGCCGCTGCGCCGGTGAGCTCTGTCCATTAAGCCGCATTGCCTTTTTGATTGTAGACATACTTCTGACGATAACAGTAAAGGATGAGAGACTATGACATCACCCCCAAAATGGTACCTGCCAGTTACAATCTTCGCCCTGCTCTGGAATCTGTTGGGGTGCATTGCCTATCTGAGCGATGTTATGCTGACGCCCGAAGATGTCGCGCGGATGAGCGTCGCTCAGCAATCACTGTATGCATCACGATCTGCATGGGCGGTAGCCGCCACAGCGATCGCGGTCTGGTGTGGAGCGGCAGGTTCCCTCGGTCTCATCATACGAAAACGGTGGGGGATGCCGCTGTTGATCGCTTCCCTGGTGGGGTTAATAATTCAGGATTTTGGGCTCTTTGTTCTAACAGACGCGGCATCACAGACGGGTCACGTGGCATTCGTGTTGCAGGGACTAGTGCTGTTAATCGCTATAGGCCTCGTGGTGCTTGCCCGTACGGCGGCTTCGCGCAGTTGGATTCCCAAGCAGAAGGCCCAACAGGGTTGAATCCTTACGTGGTGATTGAAGCCAGTTAGACGCACTATCAACTTTCGCGACCTAACAAGTCGCTCCAGTGGACGCAAGCCGCGTTTGTCACGCGGCTTGCGATGTGTGAAGAGCCCAGGCAAGCCGCGCGCCAAACACGCTGCGCCGGTGAGCTCTCCCGTTAGATTTCGCAGGAGGGCTTGACAATCACCGTGGAATCGTATTACATTGTATTACATATAGTCACATTGTAATACATAACTGCATATATATTAGAGGAATTCAATGAGCACTGCAATATCCGTGCGTCTACCGAAGGATCTGGCGAAACGGCTGGATGGTATAGCCAAAGAGACCGAGAGGCCCCGATCTTTCATCATCCAGAAAGCTTTGGAGTCATACATCGAGGATATCGCCGATCTTCAGATAGCGCTCGACCGGCTCCATGATACGAGCGATCCCCTCATATCCGCCAAAGAGATGAGGAAGTCGCTTGGTTTATAATCTCGGGTACAAGAAGTCCGTTAAACGCGATCTCAAGCAATTATCAAAGTCGGAGGTTAGCCGCATTCTCGACCTGATCGAGAAAACGCTCGTCAAGAACCCCGAATCAAATCCAGTTCTCAAAGGTAAGTTTGCAGGGCTACGGAAATTCCGAATGGGAGACTACAGGGTCATTTATTCCATCGTGGGAACAGAGATTTGGATATTGCGAATTGGGCACCGCCGAGACGTGTATAAACGCGAAATCTAACAAGTCGCTCCACCGGACGCGACGCATCTATCACGCGGCTTGCAGTGGTGGAAAAGAGCCAGGCAAGCCGCGCGTCAGCCGCTGCGCCGGTGAGCTCACCCGTTAGGTGGGCCTATGCGGCGTGCTCAAGTGACTTTTGTGCTTCGTAGAGATCGCAGGCAACTTGCAGGTTCATCCAGAACTCGGAGGACGTTTTTAGGACACGAGCCAGGAGGATGGCCGTCATCGCAGTCATATCCCGCTTTCCATTGATCAGGGTATTAACGCGCTGGACGGGCACCCGCATCTTTTCGGCGAGCTCGACCTGGCTCATCTCGAGGGGTTTCAGGAACTCCTCAAGCAGGATTTCCCCGGGGTGGGACGGTTTCCTATTTTTCGGTACCATAGAGTGGCTCCTCAGTGATAATCTGTGATCAAAACACCTTTGGCATTTCCGTCAACCCATCGAAAGACGATGCGAGACTGATCATTGATACGAATTGAATAATGCCCGGACAGATTTCCTTTTAAGAGCTTCAGTCGATTTGCCGGTGGAATTCTCAGGTCGTTCAATTCATGGGCTGCATTGATCATATCCAGTTTTCGGGCCACAATACTCCAAAGGGATCTCGACACTTTTCGGGCTTGTTTCGTATCAAGCCCATGATAAATATCCGAGGTTGTCTGGTCGCCGAAGTCAATGATCACGGAACAATATAGTATATTAACGCTATATGTGCAAGTGTGTTAGTGGCCCAACTAACAAGTTGCTCAAGCCGACGCCAAATCGCGGTCGCACAACTCAGTACCAATTTAATTGAGTGCAAGGGGGAATCATTGAAACGACAGTGTCCAGGGGTCGAGAGCCCGCGAAACCATTTAGCGCGGCTTAGATCACCCGTTAGGTGGCTTTAACTCATGTGGGGAACTCTTGTATTAATTTCAGTTATTCTCTTGAGCCTGGACTCGGGTTGTGGTTATACCACTCTAAAACGAGACCGCGCCCCTGGATCCCATGCTACTCAACATAAGACGCTTGACCAACCAGATGATACCGGCACCATTGAGTTGCCCGATAGTCTGCGAATTGCCGACTGGCAAGGGACAGGGTCTTGTTTCGGGGGCATCATGGGAGGTCCAGAATATGATTTCAAATTCAAACACGATCACACTTGGGTCTTAGAATCAGGGGAGATCACCATCCTTGGAGAATGGTCTGCAAAGATTGTGGATGGTGAGTATTTGGTAATTCTCAATGCGACCAATATCCCGAGTATATTTTCTGGTTCAGGCACCATCTCCACAGATGGAAATCGGATGGCGATGAAGCTCGGTGGACCGCAAGGTAAATCGTGTAATATAGAGTTGTCCCGAGTGTTTTCACCGAACATTCAGGATTATTGAGTTGGAATGGCGCCACCTAACAACTCGCTCTACCGGACGCAAGCCGCGCGTCAGCCGCTGCGCCAGTGAGCTTTATCGTTAGGCCACCAGTCGAATTATGCGGGGAGGTGCCGGCGCAATGTGTGTTTCGAGATGCCGAGGGCGAGGAGTGAGCGAACGAGGAGATCAACGGAAACGGAAGGATCGCCCGATTCCATTTTCGCAATCCTCGATTGACTTGATTTGAGCCGTCGAGCGAGGGCCGTCTGGGTAAGATTCATCGTCCGACGTCGCTTCTGGAGATTTTTGGCCAGTGTAAGTTTTAATTCGATATATGCTGTTTCTTCTGGCGAGAGGGCCAGGAACTCCTGAACGGTTCCTACTTTCCATCCCTTTGATTCGAGCTTCTTGCGTTTGATTTTGTTCATTCAATCCTCCAAAGCTTTGTCATATTGACGTAATCGTCGTTTACAGATCTCCACCACCGTTTATGGTGTCTGCGTTGTTTTCTTTTGGAATACTTCGATTATTACGAGCACATCCTTATCAATCCGATAAATGAGCCGCCATTTTGATTTCGCATCGGTGATCCGGAGTTCATGGCATCTCGGTCCGATGGACGGCATCGGTCTTGACCAGGACATCGATAGCGACTCCCCCTGCTGGAGGCGGCGTAATAAGTATCCGGTTTCAATTCTGTCCTCTTTTAATAAGGGTGGCGTTTTCACCTCACCATGAAGCCAGATGAGAGGTTTTTCACTGGATGCCATACGAAGATAATATATGTCATTTCTGACATATAGTCAATACCTTGGTGGCCTAACAAGTCGCTCCACCGGACGCGAGGCAGCCGTCACGCTGCTTGCGATGGATGTGGATCTCCAGGCAAGCCGCGAGCCAGCCGCTGCGTCGGTGAGCTCTACCGTTAGGGTGTGGAACTAACGTTTCTTGTAAACGTTATGGCGGTGACCTATCGCGTGGATCATGATTATCCGGTCGGTCCTGAGAACTTCAAAGAAGATACGATATGATCCTTCCCGAAGTTTGTACAGTCCGGCGGGGTCACCTTTCAGAGGGGAGAGCTTTGTGGAGTCGAGATTTATGGAGAGCCACTCGAGTCGATCTACGATTCGCTTTGCTGCCGTGCGATCGAGTCTCTCGAGCTCTTTTAAGGCAGGTTTTAGAAAATGAACAGAATACAATTATATCCCGAGTTGCTTACGAACAGTGAAGAGAGTGGCCCCTCGTTCACCTTTCGTGACGGCCTTTTTCTGACGGACGAGCCTTTTCCGAAGATTATCCTTCATGGACAAGTCCTCGTCAGGATCGCCAAACAACTCGATGAGCTTTTGTTCAACGACATTTGAAATGACCTGAGCAAGCTCTTTCTTGCTCATTTGTGCAACTGTTGTAGACATGAGATATCCTATTTTTCTCTAGATAGTTATTTTCTTGCACATTATCAACTGGTCGCACCCTAACAAGTCGCTCCACCGGACGCGAGGCAGCCGTCACGCTGCTTGCGATGGATGTGGATCTCCAGGCAAGCCGCGACCCAGCCGCTGCGCCGGTGAGCTCTACCGTGAGGCCTCGTGTCGAATTTTACTTTGCCCCGTAATTACGATAAATTGACACTCATGACACCGCTTACGAAAAACCAGGTATTTGAAATCATCGGCCGCCTAGAGGCTGAGATCCGTGCCCTCGGTGTTTCGAGACTCGCGGTGTTCGGATCCGTCGTACGTGGCGAGGCTCGTCCTGATAGCGATGTTGATATCCTCGTCCAGTTCACTCCAGGTTTGAAGACATTTGCTCGGTTTCTCGCACTATCGGAGCTTCTGGAAGCGAGTCTTGAGCGACGGATCGAACTAGTCACCACGGAAGCACTCTCCCCGTTTATTGGATCCCATATCTTGGCGGAGGCACAGGATGTCATTCGAGCCGCGTGATTACCTCCGTCATATACTGGAGGAGGTGAATTACCTGACAGAATCGCATCCCGATCCTTTGTTCTCAAATCGCTTCTATCCTCGAGGCCTAACAAGTCGCTCCACCTGACGCGGACGCGGCGGTCACGCGGCTTGTGATGGATGTGGATCTCCAGGCAAGCCGTGCGTCAGCCGCTGCGCCGGTGAGCTCTACCGTTAACCATACAGTGACTCGTGTGAGACCGAAGTTTGAGGACATTTTGGAAGGGATCGAGTTCGTAAGCTCCGGATATCTTACAGAGCACGCGGCATATCTCTGTAAGGAGACGGGACGGATATTTTGGCGTAGCGAGGATTTGGACGAGCCTTTGCCTGAGGATTTCGATGATCCAGAGAAATACCTCACCCTGCCCCATAAGAGGGATCTCGAGCTGGGCAAGCCCTTATCAAAATCTGATCAACATGTTCCTGCGTGATTGTGCCCATTCACAGAAAAAACCCATTTTCAAGTGGGCCTAACAAGTCGCTCCACGGGACACGAACGCGGCTGTCGCGCGATTCACGGTGTGGGGAACCAGGCAAGCCGCGCGCCGGCTGCTGCGCCGGTGAACTCTACCGTTAGGCAGCGGTAGTACCATGGTGGGAAAGATTATATCGGGTGGCCAAACAGGTGCAGATCGAGCTGCGTTCGATGTCGCCCTGGAGCTTGGTCTCGCGATCGGAGGGTGGGTTCCGCAGGGGCGTCGTGCAGAGGATGGCGTAGTTCCCGCGCGGTACGAAGGCGTTGTAGAAACAAACTCTGATTCTTATGAGTATCGTACGGAGCTCAATGTCCGAGATTCTGATGCGACGGTTATTTTCACCTTCGGTCTACCCACTGGCGGCTCTGCACTCACTGCCCGGCTTGCCCAATCGTTCGGGAGGCCGGTCCTCCTGATGGATCTTGAACGGTATGGTCCGGATGAAGCCATCCCCATTCTTCGGGCGTGGCTCGAACAAACTCGATCGAAGATCTTGAACGTTGCGGGATCAAGATTAAGTGAAGAGCCGCGCATTGTCGATGCCGCCACTCGTATCTTGCGGGGAGCCCTTGGGTCGCCCGCTCCCTGACAACGTGTTCCAGTTGCCATTTCCCGTCGGCGGCAGGGTGATGCGGCTGAACGCTATGCGCCAGGCGGCAGATAGCATTTGGTCGCCCATGGCACCCCTCCTTGGCACCTGGGAGGGCACAGGCGGCGGTGAACCGGGAATCGGCAAATACGAACGAACCTACGTTTTCATCTTCGATAAGAAGTTTATCGAAATAAGAAACAAGTCTGTTTATCCTCCCAGCGGCGCGAACCCCAAAGGCGAAACCCACGAGGACATAGGGTACATCAGCTTCGACAAAGCTCGACGCAAGTTCGTATTACGTCAATTCCATATCGAGGGATATGTCAACCAGTATGTTATTGATAGCCTCGCTTCCGACGGGAAGGTATTCGTGTTTGTGTCTGAGGCAATCGAGAATATTCCCAAGGGATGGCATGCGAAGGAATCGTACCAGATCGTTGCTGACAATAAGATAGTTGAGACCTTTGAACTTGCGCCCCCAGACAAGCCTTTTGAGGTATACACCAGAGTCACATTGAAAAAAGTGAAGTAGGGTGGGCAGTTGCATTCCCCGATGGCCGCCTAAGTCGCTCCACCGGATGCGGCCGCTGCCGTCACGCGGCCTGCAATGTGGAATTCCGGGCAAGCCGCGCGCCAGGCGCTGCGCCGGTGAGCTCTACCGGTAGCCGGAGCAGATAGTTTACCGAAAAAATCGTACTTTCAGTATCATGACTACAAAAGAACTGCACTCGAAAGAAGTCTCTTCCCTGTGCCGGAAATACCATGTTCACACACTGAGCATGTTCGGCTCAATGGCACGGGGGGAGGCTCGGGCTGAAAGCGACATCGATCTCTTAGTCAGTTTTTCAGAACCCGTCACCCTGCTCCAGCTGGCAGCCTTCGAACGAGAACTTTCAACAATTCTCGGTCGCAAGGTTGACCTCGTCACGGAAGCCTCCATCAGTCCATACCTACGAAAGCAAATTCTCCAGGAGCAACGGCCAGTCTATGATGCGTGACGATTCCATTCACCTGTTGCATGTCCGAGATTCCCTGGCAAGATATCGCCGGGATGCGCGATAAGCTCATACATGATTAATTCGGCGTCGATATCGGAAAGGTGTGGCTCACCGTTCAAGTGGACATTCCCGTTCTTAAGGAACAAGTATCGAAGATACTCGCTGGTCTGTGACGGTTCCGGCCTGCACCGTCTGACAAGGGGCGCCAACCGCCCCGGCGACTGAACTCTTACGTCAGCTGGCCTGCGTCGAGGCCATTAATCAACACAACAATCGGGGTGGCGACGCACTCCCCATAATCAAAAGGAGATTCACAATGATCGCACGTATCATGCAACATTTGGTCGTTCTTGCTCTCATCATCATCGTGGTTGGTGGAAGCCAACCAGCGTTAGCTCAGGGCTATACCGAGCAGAAACCCCAATCCCTTTACGACCGGTTAGGCGGTTTGGCCCCGATCTCCGTCGTGGTGAGTGATTTTATCGACGCCCTGGTTCCGGATTCAGTCCTCAATGCCAATCCGGCGATAGATGCTGCGCGGAAGCGAGTACCGGCGCCCTACCTGAAGTATCACGTGACTGCCATGGTCTGTCAGGCGACGGGGGGAGCGTGCCAGTACCAGGGCCGGGGGATGAAGGAAGCTCACGCACACCTCAACATCACGGAGCGTGAGTGGGATCGAATGGTCACCATCTTCAAAGGCATACTCGCCACGCATAAGGTTCCGGAGAAGGAGACCCAGGAGCTTTTGGCAATCGTCGGATCGACGAAGGGTGACATCGTCGTATCCGGTGTCGGGAAATAGGTCTCTAAACCAGCTAACAAGTCGCTCCACCGGACGCGGACGCGGCTGTCACGCGGCTTGCGATGTGGGGAACCAGGCAAGCAGCGCGCCAGCCGCTGTGCCGGTGAGCTCTGCCGTCAGGAGGCATGGGAGCATCGGACAAAATCAACTGTCGAACAGCCATGAAAACAATCACCACTCTTTCGGTCGTCACGGTCATGTCTCTCGCCCTGCTGGTTGGCGCGGCACCCCCTGCCAAGTACTCACTCTCGGTTGGACGCGTCTACGAGTCCAGGCCAGAGCACCCGGAGTGGGTGTTCATTTTAGGCGGGACCGGCACGACTCGCGGCGGCGAGACCGTGTGCAAGAGCCCTTCGACCCTGAAGACGCTTCTCAAGGGCTTGCCGCGTGGTTCCAGCTTGGATTGGTGGCCGACGTGCAGCGGGGAGTCAGAGGCGTTGGCCGGTCATCTGGACGACTTGAAGAAGATTTGCACGGAAGCTGGCATCGTGTTCACCATTCACCCCTCAGGATGACTGAGGTGCCGTCTTACAAGTCGCTCCACCGGACGCAAGACGCGTTTGTCACGCGTCTTGCGTTGTGGGGAACAGGCAAGCCGCGCGCCAAACGGGCTACGCCGGTGAGCTCACCCATTCGGTTGCGCGAATAAGGATGTTCTATGATGAACGATATTCTCGAGCATGAATCCAGATTTATTTCCAGGGTTTGTATTTTCGCGCTCGCCTCTTTTTATATCGGTTGCTTCACATCGGTCGACGAGATTTTATTACGACCTCCCTCATCGTGGACAAATCGGGAATGTCAGACCCTCATTGTTTCAAAAATATCCCATAATCTCGCAAAGTCCGGCGTCAATATCTACGTGACGGCAACCCCATACTATCCAAGTGTTGTTGCGGCGATCAATCGCATGCAGGCCGCTGAGTATCACTGGGATGATTCAACAACCCAGGTCAGAATGGATGCATTGTTAAAAACAGGTGTAGGCTTATACAAGGATTGGGAAAGCAAGGGCAAACTCGTAAACTCTCGGGGTAACTATTACAGAACCCCTGACGAGATAGATTCAATATTATTTTTAGTTTCATTGAAAAACCAGACGTGGCCGTGCAGCGTTCCCGTCAGGAATGTGGTGGTAGGAGTCGATCGTGATGGCAGCATCATCTATGGAATGAGACCACTCACGTCAATGGCAGATTGGCCTTGCTACATACCTGAAATCGACAGGATCAATGAGCATATCCTGCTCGTCAATGATCGAGCCGATACGCTCCAACCGAAAGTGGTCTGGGGCCGCCGGAACAATCAATTGACGATGGACGAACATCTTCTCGTATTATTTCAATTTCGGCGCGTCAACACGCGTTCATTTTTATCCGGTTGCAAAGAGTATCGAATGATTCTTACCGGTTTTGACCAAACAGTTGAACTTCCGTTTTCAGTGAATAAAATTGAATGAACACAGCGTCAGCTTCATTTACAAGACACAAAAACGGCTCCTGATTATCTGGCGTAAATGAAACACGATGACACATTGCTCCGCTCGAAGGTCAATCGTTCGGTGCGCAAACCCAACAAGCCGCTCCACCGCACGCGGACGCGGCTGTCACGCGGTTTGCGGGGCAAACCTCGCGCCACCTGCCGTGCTCCACAACGCGGCTGAACCGCAACGTTGGGCGCTCAAACTCTCTTCGTCGAATCCATATTCATCGGAGGTCATCGATGATCATCGCCCTGGCGTCGCCTTGTACAGCCTCAGCACTTGATGAGGGCCTGGACAAGATCAAGCGGTTCCTGGCCGAAGCTTCGGACCAGGGCGCGGAGATCGTGTGTTTCCCGGAAGCCTATCTCCCGGGTCTGCGGGGACAGGATTTTGAAGTCTTGCCCTTTGATCAGACGCAGCAGGAACGGGTACTCCAGACCGTGGCGCAGTGGGCGCGAACGTATGCGGTGGCCACGATCCTCGGGATGGAAAGGCTCACGAAGGCGGGCCGGCAGATTGCCGCTTTTGTCATTGACGCCCGGGGCCAGATTCAGGGATACCAAACCAAGAACCAACTGGACCCGACCGAAGATCAGTTCTATGTGCCCGGGAATACCCGGCGACTCTTCGAGATCAAAGGGATGAAGTTTGGAGTGGTGATTTGCCATGAGGGCTGGCGCTATCCCGAGACGGTGCGATGGGCGGCGGTGCGGGGCGCCAAAATCGTCTTCCATCCCCAACACACGGGGAGTGATCAGGACGGTGTCCGTCTGACGCAGTGGGGCGAGGCCGGCGGCCCTTACTACGAGAAGGCGATGATGATGCGCAGCATGGAGAACACGATCTACTTTGCCAGTGTCAATTATGCTATGCGCTTCCAGGAATCGGCGACAAGTCTTATCGCCCCGTCAGGCCGGTGCCAGGCGTACTTACCCTATGGGCAGGAAGGCGTACTGGTGCAGGCCGTCAACGTCGGGGAAGCAACCGGGTTGCTGGCCACTCGATACGCACCCGGGCGTTATCAAGAATCCAGGTTGGAGTGAGCGCCCGGCACCGTCTGCATCCGGCACCGCCCGCGACTGCGCTTCGGCAGGCGGAGGGGTGAGGGTGCGGCGTAGCGTCCCTGATCCGTTTTACTGTCGTGCGATCGGGTCGCCCGAGCTCTTTATTGGGCAGTCTTGTTTTTCTCCGGATACTTATTTTATTGCATATATTCAAAGGGTCGCACCCTGAAATCCATTCCAACCGACCGGCCAGGCAGGCAACTGAATTCGGTCGTCAGGATGGCGCGGATTGATCACGATGAATCATGGAGAAGTGGTGGTTCCTTAATTCACTATTACCAATAATCATCAATCTGGAGGTCTCATGTCACCATTTCGTGTCATAGCGATCATTGTCGGCATGTGTACACTGTTTGGATGTTACCATGCGACCATAGAGACGGGACTTACCCCCTCGGCAACGGTCATCAACGAATCCTTCGCCACAGGCTGGATCTACGGCCTCGTACCGCCGAGTACCGTTGCCACGGCATCGAAATGTCCGGATGGCGTCGCAAAGGTCGAAACTCAATTAAGCTTTGTCAATCAGCTGGTCAGTTTTATCACGCTTGGTATCTATACCCCGATGGAGATAAAGGTTACCTGTGCCGCAAAATCATCAGCAATGATCCACGGTCAATCGCCCGATTTTATTCTCGAGGAGGGTGCCTCCATGGATGAGATTTTAAAGATCTACATGCGGGCAGCAGACCTGGCAGTTGCTGCTCAGAAGCCTGTGTACATCGATTACTGATGCTGATGATTCCCTCACGTCGCGACAGATAGCGCGACGATCAACGACCCTTGACCAATCTGCCTCTATCATAGCGCACTCCATATTGTTTCGCGCGTATGCCGAGTGGTCGATGGCCATGATTTTCGCGAAGCGATTTTGCTTGCTCGTCCTGTTCGCGTCCGGTGTACTCTGCCGCCAGCATGTCAAAACGGTGATGCCGGCGGACGACCCGACCAGGACGGTCGTTCCCTCTCCCTTCAATGGCTCGAAGGCAGGGGATGAACGGGATGTCGTCGGTATCCAGCTTTGCTGGTGCCCGCCAGGCGGATTCACCATGGGTAGTCCGCCCGGTGAACCTGAACGACGCCCCGGCGAAGATCAGGTCGAAGTGACGCTGACCAAAGGCTTTTGGATGGGCAAGTTCGAGACGACGCAGGGAGAGTGGAAACGGGTCATTGGGAATCTGCCGGGGGAGCTGACGGCGGAGCTGCCCGCGGGGGACGACTTCCCGGTTGGCAACGTCAACTTTGCCGAGGCAGAGGCGTTCTGCCGGAAACTTACCGAACTTGGCCGGCACTCCGGCGACCTCCCGAAGGACTGGGAGTTCCGGCTGGCCACGGAGGCGCAATGGGAATACGCCTGCCGGGCCGGGACGACAACGGCTACCTCGTTCGGCGACAGGCTCAGCAGCAGGCAGGCGAACTTCAAGGGGAAGCCGTACAACGGTGCCGGGCCGGGGCCATCGCTCAATCGGGCCGCACCAATCGGCAGTTACCCCGCCAATGCCTGGGGGCTGCACGACATGCACGGCAACATCTTCGAGTGATGCCGGGATTGGTACCACTCGGGACTGCCGGGCGGTACGGATCCCGACTTGTATTCCGCCAAGACCTCGGCAACGAAAAGCGAACACGGCGACATCTCCCGGGTTCGCCGGAGCGGCGCTACGACCACATTGGGTTTCGCGTCGTGGCGGTCCAGCCGTAACGTGCGGCTGAAGGATGCCGCTTCAGGCCGTCAATATTGTGTTTCATGATTGTTATATGACATTTCACAAAGGATAAACGATGATGAAATGGGCAATCATCGCACTTCTCGGGATCATGTACAGTTTTATCGCGAGCGAGGTTCGCGCTCATCCCGGTTCCGGGATCGTCGTGGATAAGCAAGGGAACGTCTACTTCGTCGATACCGGGTCAGGCGTCTGGAAACTGGGCCGGGACGGCAAACTCACGCGTCTTTCGGGCCCCGCGTATCACTGGATGACGATCGACCCCGATGGCCGTTTAAAAAACGTGACCCTGCCGTACTTCTCCTCCGGTGACGCAACGGTCACTCGCACTGGTGTCAACCCGACACTGTTACTCTCCAGCGACTTTCCCATCACCGTCGGACGCGAAGGTACCCTCTTCTACCCGTGGCTCCGCGACGGCAAACTCTTACAGGTCTTCCGCCTCGACACATCCGGAACCACTACCGTTCTCGCGACACTTTCCGCGAACACAGACAGCATACCGCTCCGCTGGGTGAACGGTACAGCAGTGGGACCGGACGGATCGTTGTACTACACGGAGGACGCCGCTGTCAGGAAAATCAATTCGCGGGGGGAGGTAACAACCGTTACCGCCAACGTGTCGTTATCCGGATGTGATTCGGTTCCCGGTGTCGGGCCGGACGACGGGCCATACCTCCGCGGCATCGACGTGGATTCACAGGGATCTGTCTATGTCGCCGCCACCGGCTGCGGGGCCGTACTGAAGATCACGCCCGACAAGACAGTGACCACCGTTTTGCGGACCTCAAGCCCGTGGTCGCCAACGGGAGTTGCCGTCTCCGGTACTGACCTCTACGTGCTTGAGTACCTCCATACTGTGGGCGATAACCGGCGGGAGTGGGTGCCGAGGATAAAAAAATTGACTTCCGACGGCCGGGTCGTAACGGTTGCGACGATCGACCGATGATGACGGAAGACACCGGCGATGTCAGAGGATACATTCGTCCGGAGGCTGGATAAAGCGTGGATGCCGTCACCGGCGCCTTCGGGTATATCGGGAAGTATATTGCGAAGGCGCTTCTCAAAAGAGGCGGAACTGTTTGCACGATCACGACGCATCCGGACAAACCCAATCCGTTCGGCCGGGCCGTAACGGCCTTCCCGTACAGCTTCGACGATGCAGACGTATTGAACCGGACGCTCGATGGAGCGGATACCCTCTACAACACGTACTGGATCCGCTTTCCATTCGACGGTCAGACGTATGAATCCGCTTTGGAGAACACCAAAACCCTCTTTCGATGCGCCAGACGAGCGGGTGTCAGGAGAATCGTTCATATCGGTGTCACCCGGGCTTCCCCCGGTTCCGATTTGCCGTATTACCGCGGAAAAGCGATCCAGGAATCGATGCTCAAAGAGTCCGGCGTTCCTTTTTCCATTGTCCGGCCGACGCTCGTGTTCGGAAAGGAGGACATTCTCGTCAACAACATCGCATGGCTGATTCGAAAAAGTCCCGTGTTCCCGATCTTCGGATCGGGACGTTATCGGGTGCAGCCGGTCTTCGTCGAAGATTTGGCGGAAATCGCCGTTCGCCAATCGACGATCACGCCGGGGACCACGGTTGACGCAATTGGTCCGGAGACATTCACGTTCCAGGAACTCGTGGAATTAATCGCCCGGATCATCGGAAGGAAACCGACAGTCGTGAAGGTCCCTCCGTCACTTGGTGTGTTCTGTGGCCGGATTCTCAGCCTATTTTTGCGGGATGTTTTGCTCACCCGGAACGAACTGAAAGGGTTGATGGACGGGATGCTGACATCCGGGCAGGCGCCAAACGGCGCGATGAAATTTTCAGAATGGTTGGAGACGAACAAATCGACGGTTGGAAGCCGTTATTCGTCGGAGGTCGCGCGGCACTTCCGATGGCCGGCCACCTGACGAATTATCGCAGCGGACGACGCTTTGCGCGGCCGCTGATTCCTGGTCGTTAGCCCCCTGGAGAGCACATGTACCTATTCTTCGACACAGAGACGACCGGAATCCCGCGGAACTACAAGGCGCCGGCATCGGACGTTCGGAACTGGCCGAGGCTCGTCCAAATTGCATGGCTGCTGGCCGACGAGAGGAAAAACGAAGTCGCAAGCGCCGAGTACATCGTCAAACCCGACGGGTTCACCATCCCCGGAGACGCCGCCAGGATTCACGGCATCACCACCGAGCTGGCTTTGCGGCATGGGGTCGATCTCAAGACCGTCCTTGAGGCGATCACGCCGGACATCAGGAGGGCGTCCGTACTGATCGCGCACAACATTCAGTTTGACGAAAAGATTCTGGGGGCCGAGTTCCTGCGTGCAGGCCGCCCAAACCTGGTGGAATCCCGGGAACGACGATGCACGATGCAGGAGGCGACGAACCACTGCCGCCTGCCCGGCCCGTACGGGTACAAATGGCCCACCCTCGGGGAGCTGCACCTGAAGCTTTTCGGGAAACCGCCCGAAGGCGCACACCACGCACTCGTCGACGTCCGCGCCTGCGCGAGGTGTTACTTCGAACTGAAGCGTCTGAAGGTCATGGCCTGACTCTTCGTCCGGCGGACCCAAAACGGCGGGGTACGATCGCTCGCCCCGGCAAGATCCGCGGAGCCGTCGCGGAGAATATTCGAAACACGGCCTGATCGAAGGAGGTACCATGAAAATCAAACTGAACAGCGTGATGGTGGACGACCAGGACGCGGCGCTTTCGTTTTATACGAAGGTCCTCGGATTCGTCAAGAAAACGGAAATCCCGATGGGGGAGTTCAGGTGGCTGACCGTCGCCTCGCCTGACGGCCCGGGGGAGGTCGAGCTGGTTCTCGAGCCGATGGGTTTCCCTCCGGCCCGGACGTATCAGCGGGCCCTCTTCGATGCGGGCGTCCCGCTCACGGCGTTCGAGACGGACGACATCCGGAAGGAATTCGGGCGTCTGAAGGACCTCGGTGTCGTCTTCCGGGGCGAACCGGCATCGATGGGGACGGTGACCAGCGTGATCTTCGAAGACACCTGCGGCAACCTCATCAACCTGTACCAGGTTGGATGACCTGCAGTGAAGCCCGGGACCACGGCTTAGGGAGGACTGCGCGGGATGGCCCCGAACCCGTCGGCGAAACCCGGCTCATCAGGAGATCGTACCGCGGAGTATGAAAAAGCTCATCATGGTGACCGCAGTTTGTCCTCAATCGAATCCACCGGCTTTCAAAAATAATCTGATCCGTCCCATGCATCGTTTCCTGTTTGCTGCCTTTCTTGCCGTTTCCTTGTTCGGTTCTCCGGCGACGGCATCATCACCCGGCGACGGCGATCTCCGGCGCTCCCTCGACAGCCTCGTCTCCGGTTTCCGCGGGACGGTGGGCGTCTACGTGAAGCATCTCGGAACCGGCGAGTCCGCCGGGGTGAACGCGGACACGCTCTTCCCCACGGCGAGCATGATCAAGGTGCCGATCCTGATCGGGATCTTCGACGCCATCGAAAAGGGGAGCCTGGAATTTCATCAGCGTCTGGCGTACTCCGATTCACTGTTATATGCCGGGGAGGATATCCTGGGGTCGTTCAAAGATTCGGCCCTGATCAGCCTCTCCAGGCTGACGCTCCTGATGATCACCACGAGCGACAACACGGCGTCGCTCTGGCTCCAGCGCCTCGCGGGAACCGGCACGACGATCAACGGCTGGCTCGCATCGCACGGCTTCCAGCAGACGCGGGTCAACAGCCGCACGCCGGGCCGCGAGAAGAACCGCGAGGAGTTCGGATGGGGACAGACCACGCCCCGCGAAATGGCCGCGCTCCTGACCATGATCCGGAAAGGCGAAGCCGTGAGCCGGGCGGCAAGCGAGGAGATGTACCGCCACCTCGCCCGGAGCTACTTCACCGGCGAAGCGCTCTCGGCGCTTCCCCCGTGGGTCCAGGCGGCGTCGAAAGTCGGCGCCGTGGATCAATCGCGCTCCGAGGCCGTCCTCGTGAACGCGCCCTCCGGCGATTACGTCTTCTGCATCATCACGAAAAACCAGGCCGACGAAAGCTGGGAGCATGGCAATGAAGGATGGGAGCTGATCAGGAAGATGTCGGCATTCCTCTGGGAGTATTTTGAACCGGCACACCCCTTTCAACCCGCGGACGGCGCGGAAACATTCAAACCGTCGGATCATTGAACAATGGGCCATCAAATGAAACGGATCCGGGCTGTCACGGCCCTGGGTATTCATCTCCTGCTCCCCGGGGTGACATTCGCCCAGACGAACACGGGCACGCTCCATGGTTTTTCCACGGACGCCCTGGCGCGGGTCGACAGCGCGCTCGAACGGTACGTCGCCGACGAAAAGATCGCCGGCGCGGTCGTCCTGGCGCTCCTCGACGGGAAGATCGCCTACGAGCGGGCCGCGGGGTGGGCGGACAGGGATTCGGGCAGGCGCATGGAAACCGGCGCCATCTTCCGCATCGCTTCTCAGACAAAAGCGGTCACGAGCGTCGCGATCATGATGCTCGTCGAGGAGGGGAAGATCGCTCTCGACGATCCGGTGGGATCGTATATTCCGTCGTTCGAGAAAACGACGGTTGCCGTTAAAAGCGACACGGGGCGGGTGATCGCGCCGGCCAAACGGCCGATCACCATCAGCGATCTCCTCACGCACACCGCGGGGATTTCGTACGGACGGGGCGAACTGGTCTCGCCGCTGTACGAGGCCCGGGGCCTCGGCCCCGCGGCCGGCCTCGGGTGGTACACCGCGGACAAAAATGAACCGGTCTGCGAGACGATCGGCCGCCTCGGAACGCTGCCGTTCGTCGCACAGCCGGGGGAACAATTCGTCTACGGCTATAACACCGACATCCTCGGATGCGTCGTCGAAAGAGTATCCGGCCTGTCCCTCGACGAGTTTTTCCGTTCGAAGATCACTGTCCCCCTCGGAATGCACGACACATACTTTTTCCTTCCCCCTGCGAAACGCAACCGGCTGGCGACGGTCTACGCCTCCGGCTGGGACGGGCGGATCCGCCGTGCCCCGGAGGGGTCGCGCGGCCAGGGTCATTACGTCGACGGGCCCCGCCGCAATTTTTCCGGCGGGGCGGGACTCGTTTCCACCGCCATGGACTACGCCCGTTTTTTACAGATGCTTCTGAACGGCGGCGAACTGGACGGCGTCCGGATTCTTTCGCCGAAAACGGTGGAACTGATGACGACCAACCAGGTCGGGACCATCTATAACGCCGAGGGGCTCGGCTTCGGACTGGGATTCGAAACGGTCGACCGGCCCGGTGCATCGGGTCCGTTCCCGAAGGGAACGTTCGGATGGGGAGGGGCCTACGGCAGCAGGTACTCCGCCGATCCGCGGGAACGGTTGGTTCTCGTGCTCATGATCCAGTTGATGCCGAACGACACCGACGTGCGCGACACAATCCCGGAGCTCATCTACCGGGCGCTCGCCCCGTAGGTACGTCTGAAACTGCTTTGCGGATAACCTAAAGCTTCTTATCTTGGGTATCCCTGTCATGTGTATCCCTCTCATCTTACCAGGACAGCTATGGTGAACATTCTCCGCCGGATCAGCCTGACGCAATGGATCGTCATCGCGATGGTGATCGGCGTCTTTACTGGCTGGCTCTTCCCCGAGTTTTCCCAGAACGTGCGCCTGGTCTCGAACATTTTCCTGCGGATGATCAAGTCGATCATCGTGCCGCTCCTCTTCGGCACGCTGGTGATGGGCATCGCGGGGCACAGCGACGACCTGAAAATGGTGGGCCGGCTGGCCTTCCGTTCGATCGTCTACTTCGAGATCGTCACGACGCTCGCGCTGGTGATCGGCCTGATTGCGGTCAACCTCGCCCTGCCCGGCGTCGGGGTGGAACTGCCGGCCTCCCCGGCGCAGGGGCAGGAATATGCCGCGAAGAAAACCACCCTCCAGGGAGTGATCGAGCATATCGTCCCCCAGAGCATTGCGGAGGCCGCGGCGACCAACGACGTGCTGCAGGTGGTCTTTTTCGCCATCCTCTTCGGCGTCGCGCTCACGCAGGTGAAGGGCAAGCCGAAGGAAATCATGCTCAACCTCTTCGAGGGGCTCTCCGAGGTGATGTTCAAGTTCACCGGATTCGTGATGAAATTCGCCCCTTTCGGCATCGGGGCGGCCATGGCGTACACGGTGGGTCACAGCGGCATGGGAGTATTGATCAATCTCGGGAAGCTCGTGCTGACCATGTACGGCGCTCTGACCGTGTTTATCCTGCTGGTGCTCGTGCCGGTGATGATCATCGCGAAAATACCGATCAGGAAATTCCTCCGGGCGGTGAAGGGACCGGCGATGATCGCGTTTTCCACGACCTCATCCGACGCGGCCCTGCCCGACGCCCTGAAGCAGATGCGCGCCTTCGGCGTGCCGAACCGGATCGTCTCTTTCGTCCTCCCGACCGGGTACTCGTTCAACCTGGACGGCTCGACGCTCTACCTCGCCGTCGCGTCCATCTTCGTGGCGCAGGCCGCCGGCATCGAGCTGACGCTCGGGCAGCAGGTGCTGATGATGCTGACGCTCATGCTCACGAGCAAGGGCGTCGCGGGGGTGCCGCGCTCCGCGCTGGTGATCCTTTCCGGGACCCTGGCGAGTTTCGGGCTTCCGCTGGAAGGAGTGGCGATCATCCTCGGCGTGGACGAACTCCTCGACATGGGCCGTACGACGGTGAACGTCGTCGGCAACTGCCTGGCATCCGCGGTCATGGCGAGGTGGGAGGGTGAGCTTCCGCCGGGCGGGCTTCCCGCCGGTGACGCCGGCGCGTAGGAGCAAGTCATGAAGCTGACCCCCGGAGAATTCGACGAGATCGCGACACGGGCCATCGGCCGGATACCGGAGGAACTCCGGAAATACATCGACAATGTCGTGATATCGGTCCAGAAAGAACCATCCGCCGAACTGCTCGAGGAGATGGGGATGGACGCAGAAGAGGACACGCTGCTCGGACTGTACCAGGGGGTGGCGCTCACCGAGCGATCCGCGACCGATCCGCCGCTGTTCCCCGACACGATCTTCCTCTTCCAGGAGCCGATCGAGGAAATCTGCGACACCATTGAGGAGATCGAGGAGGAGATCGAGATCACGGTCGTGCACGAGATCGCCCATTACTTCGGGATCGACGAGGACCGGCTCGCGGAGCTGGGATACGGATGAACCGCCGGACCGTCACGCTCACTGTCGGGGGGATGACATGCGCGGGATGCGTGCTGCGCGTCGAGAAGGCCGTGAAGAAGGTCAACGGGGTCGGCGACGCGAGCGTGAACCTCGCGACCGAAAAGATTACGCTCACCTATGATCCATCCACAACCGACCTGGGAACGATAGCCTCGGCGGTCGGGAGCGCGGGATACACCCTCTCCCAACCGACGGCCGTCACGGGCCGGGCGGCAGGCGTGATGGAGGCCGAAGCCCCCCAGGAAACCGCGTTCAGGAGATTGAAAAAGGATTTCATCCTCAGCGCGGTCCTGACCGCGCCGGTCATGGCGATCAGCATGGCCGCGATGACGGACTGGTTCGCGCGCGCGGTCCCGCTTACGCCGTCTGATGTCAACACGGTCCTCTTCCTGCTCGCCACGGGAGTGATGGCGGGTCCGGGCCGGCATTTTTTTGCCCTGGCCTGGAAGCGGGCGAAACATTTCGCCGCGGACATGAACACCCTCGTGGCGGTCGGCACCGGGACGGCCTACGTCTTCAGCGCCCTCGTCACACTCTTCCCGCGGTTGCTGAGTGCCGCCCATCACGCAGGGCACGTCTATTTCGACACGGCCGCAACCATCGTCACGCTCATCCTGCTCGGCCGGATGCTCGAGGCGCGCGCGAAGAGCCGCACCACCGACGCCATTAAAAAACTCGCCGGGCTCCGGCCGAAGACGGCGCGGGTCGTCCGGGAAGGAATCGAACGGGACCTTCCGGCGGCGGATGTGCGGAACGGCGATATCGTGATCGTTCGTCCGGGCGAAAGGCTCCCGGTCGACGGAATCGTCGAACGGGGGTCCTCCTCGGTCGACGAGTCGATGATCACCGGCGAAAGCATGCCGGTCGATAAGAAGGCCGGCGAGAGGGTCACCGGCGGGACGATCAACCTGTCGGGCAGCATCGAATTCCGCGCCACGGCGGTGGGGAGCGAAACGGTCATCGCGAACATCATCCGGCTCGTCGAAGAGGCCCAGGGCTCGAAGGCCCCGATCCAGGCGCTCGCGGACAGGATCGCGGCGGTGTTCGTGCCTGTCGTCATGGGAATCGCCGTGCTGACGTTCGCGGCGTGGGCCACAATCGGCGGACTGCCGGTGACGGCGGCAATGGTCAATTTCATCGCGGTGCTGATCATCGCCTGCCCGTGCGCGCTCGGGCTCGCGACCCCCACGGCGATCATGGTGGGGACGGGCCTCGGCGCGGCGAAGGGGATTCTGATTAAAAACGCGGAGAGCCTCGAGCGCGCCCACCGCATCCGGACTGTCGTCCTCGACAAGACCGGGACGCTCACGACCGGGAAGCCGACGGTCGCGCAGGTGGTCGCGCTGGGGGGTTACGACGAACGGGCGGTCCTGCGGTATGCGGCGTCGGTCGAGTCGCGATCCGAACACCCGCTCGGGAAGGCGGTCGTGGAAACGGCGAGTCTCCGGAACATCGGACACGGACCGGTCGAATCGTTCACGTCGATGACCGGGTTGGGGGTGAGAGCGGTCGTCGGGGGGGACGCCGTCGCGGTGGGGAGCCCCGGCATCATGAAAGAGTTCGCGATCGACATTGCCCCGGCCGCGGGCGCCGTGTACCGGATGGCGGCAGCCGGGGAGACGCCGGTCTTCGTCGCGGTGAACGGCGAACTCGCCGGCGTGATCGCCGTGGGCGATTCGATCAAGCCGGGCGCGAAGCAGGTCGTGGACCGGTTACGGGGGATGGGCATCGGGGTCGTGATGATCACCGGCGACAACGCGGCAACGGCGGGGGCGATCGCCGCGCAGGCGGGCATCATGCGGGTCATCGCGGGGGTGAT
>DATDQD010000032.1:0-10759 GCA_035292425.1 Bacteroidota bacterium | reverse complement strand
GATCTCATCGAGGCCCTGACGCCGGGATCGAAAAAGCGGACCGCTGACCCGTTGTCGCGCGCCTCGGTGGTGCCCGGTTTCCTGCTCCCGGAGCTCGGCACGGACCTGGAGGGGCTCGACGGGGGGGCGAGGGATTTTCTGTTTCGCGAGTATTCGGGGAAATACCCCGCGCTCTCTTCGGTCAATCCGTACGACGGGCTCGACGAACGCGAGAAAAAAGTCCTCTCCACAGAAGGAAAAGAATTTCTGAATGAAATCCGGCAGCTCATCAAGCAAGGAGAACAGTAATCATGAAAAATATTTCAGGCCTCATTGTCTATGGTTTCGCGGCGATCCTGGTCCCGCTCGCGGGGTGCCTGGAGATCAACGTGAAAACCATCATCTCGACTGACGGTTCCAGCGAGAGGGTCGTCTCTGTGAAAAGGCCCTCGCAGAGTTTGCCGGAACACGCCTACCCTCTCCCGTCTGACACCTCCTGGACGACCGAATGGAAGGAAACGGGGGACAAGGACCTGCCGTATGAGTATACGGCCCGCAAAAAGTTTGCCACGCCGGAAGCGCTCGCCGCAGAGTACGCCCGACAGCCCGATACGGGGGCGGTGAGGCTGACGTTCTCGCTGGAGAAGAGCTTCGAGTGGTTCTTCACCTACTTCGACTACCGGGAGACATATACCCTGCGCAATCCGTTCCGGCGGATCCCCGCCTCGGAGTATTTCACGACGGAAGAGATCGGCCGGATCGGGCGGGGAGAGAAAACCGACAGCCTCAACAAGAAAATCGAAGAGTGGGATTTCAGGAATATGTTCGAGGAATTATATGGACGGTTGATCGATGCCGTCGGGACCGGTGACCCGGCCGTGAACCGTTCGAGCCTGGAGAAAGTCAAGGAGGAGATGTACCGGTTCGTGAGGGAAGATACATCGAAAAATGAAAAGGACGATGTCCGGAATACTCTCCGCCTCCTGCGCAGGGCTCTTCACACCGACGTCATTTTCCGGTACGAGCACGATGTCGCCAGGGTCCTCGCGGAAGTGGATTCGATGCTCGAGAGCAGGAACGCTCCGACCCGGTGGGTTTCATCGGTCGTGATGTCGGGCCTTCTGATCGGCACGAACGGTGAGGTTGTGGAGGGGAACGCGATTACATGGACATTCGAAGCGAAACAGCTCCTTGTCGGGGAATATCCGATGGAGGCGAGGTCCCGCGTGGTCAACGTATGGGCTTTTATCGTGACCGGGTTCGCCGGACTGCTCATCCTTCTCCCGGCGATCCTGAGACTGTTACGCCGCAGGGCGTAAGTGATTGATTATCCGGCTGTTCCGCGGCGATTCGGGCCGCTGTTGACACTGCCCGGGAAACTTTCTACATTGAGCTGATCGGTTGACCATTTCTCCGGAAGCAGGCCCCCCCGCCGGAGCGGAACAACCAGGCACGGAGGCTCTATGAACATCTTAACGAAGAAGGTCGGCGGCTTCGACGTCGTGACCCTCGAGGGCGATTTTCTCACCGAGCCCGAACAGAACGACTTCAGAACCATCGTCAGGAATCTCGTCACCGACGGAGCGAAACACCTCATCGTCAATCTCACGGCCATCAGGCACGTCAACAGCTGCGGCCTCGGGTCGATGGTGTGCGCCCTCGTGATGATGAAGAAGAGCGGAGGCGACGTCAGGTTCGTCGGCATCAACAAGGACGTCGGAAAGATCCTCGAGATCACGCACCTCGACCGGGTACTCCAGGTGTACGCCGGCATCAATGAGGCGATCCAGGGACAGTTCGCCTTCCATAACTGATTCACGCGCAAGAAAAAGGCCCGCAGGCTGTAACCCGCGGGCCCCTCGATTTCCGGGAGTGAAGACGGTCTACTGTATCTCACCCTTGATTTTCCTGAGCAGTTCCTCGGTCGATTTCACGTCCTCCTTATCGCGCTTTCCCTTCTCAATGGCCTTCACCGCGAATTCTTCCGCGAGTTTGGTCTGACCGTCTTTGTACAGAAGCGCCGCATAGGTGTCGAGATAGGCGTAGACCGGGCTCGTGACGATTGTTTTTGACATCCAGCCGGCCGCCATCCTGATGATCGCGCGGTCGTCGCACTGCTCGTAGAGCGTCCAGGCGGCTGCGTTTACTCCCGCATCGCTCATCTTTCCCGACTTGATGGCGTTATCGACCATCGCCGAGTAGGCCGGCCATTCCTTCACCCCGCCGTAATAGCTCATCGTGAGGCGTGAGCGGTTTTCCTCCCTGTCACCGGTGCCGTACCGGTCGCTTAATTCCAGCGTTTTCTCCAGGAGGGACTTGTCTTTCGCCCCGATCGCGGCGCGGAGCCTCTCGTACGTAACCGATGATATTTTCATGTCGACGTCGTCCGACCCGTACAGTTTCACGTATTTGTCCCTGTTCGCGAGAAAGAAATCCGTGACCTTGTCGGAAGTTTTGAACCTGCAGATCACCGAAAAATTCACCTCACCGAAAAGGTCCGTTTGCGATTCGAGATACGCGTCCACCACGCCCGGTTCCGGTTTTTTCCTCTCGCCACTCGCACCGGAGGCGAGGCGGAAGAACTCCGGGAAATTCAGGTTGATGTCGGAAGTGACACCCTCAAAATGGGTCCCCGCTTCTTTCCGGGCGAGAGCCTCCTTCAGGGTTTTCAGGTAGTCTTCGGGGGGCTGATACCCGATCGATTTTGTGACCAGGCGCCCGTCCTCCGTGAAATACCCGTACGACGGGAAGGCGTCGACCCGGTATTTCATGGCCACCGTGATGCCGAGCCCCTTCTCGGCATCGATCGAGAGGGGAACGAAGTGCTCGTTGATGAATGCGACGACCGCGGAATCCCGGAACGTGGTGGTATCCATGACCCTGCACCAACTGCACCAGTCGGTATAGAAATCGACGAGCAGCATCTTCTTCTGCGCGGCGGCCATGGAGCGCGCCTTGTGCCAGTCTTCCTTGATGAATGGAATTTCGGCGGAATACGCGGGAACAAGAATACAGGTGATGAGCGCCAACTTTGCGAATCGCTTCATGCGGACCTCCATGAGAAACGTGAAGAGAACGCGGTGGGCGTGATGGTTGTCGTGATGCCGACCCACGAAGATACGATTATCGGGGGGAAATCGCAATTGAGGACCACAGTGAGGCACGTCAATCCCCGCCTCCGAGCACGGGGCAACGGATATTGAATCTGGCGCCGCAAATCATTACCATTGGGACGGATGAGTCGAACAACCGCGCTCATATGAGGATCGCATCGATCCTTCCGTCCCGGGGACCATTGGACAGGGGCCTCCTTCTCGTCCTCGGTCTTTTTCTGGTCTATGCGGTTTTCGCCGTCGTTCATCTCCTCGGGAAGCCGGGCCTTCCTTCCGAATTCAGAATCATGCCGCTCTCGTCCGGAATCGTATCGGTGGATGGAGTGTCGGTACGGACCGACGACGAAGTCGAATTTTTACTGAGCACTCACCGGATCGGAGAACAGGTCAGGATAATTTTCGACTCCGCTGTCGGGATCGAACCGGCGATCGTGACGGTGGAACGGTATTACGACATCTGGTTCATTCTCTTTGACGTCGGTGTCTCGGCCGTCATCCTCGGTCTGGGAGTGGTCGTGGCGCTCTTCCACTCCGACCGGAGCGTCGCAAGCGTGTTCCTGAACGCCACCATCGCCCTCGCGACCGCGCTCCTCGGCACGAAGACGTTGTATTCGGTGCCCCCGGTGTGGCTCGGCGCCGCGCTCTGCGGGTGTTTTTTCCTGGCATACTCGATGATCCCCGTCCTCTTTCTCCATTTCGCGTCGGTTTTCCCGATACCGCGGTTCCGCGATACGCGATGGGTCGTACGGGTCCTCTATGCCGGCACCGTCGCGATGGCGGCGTGGCAGTCCCTGGTCTATCTGGAAGCGGGACGGGCCCATTCGGTCGAATTGTTCCGTCGGTCGGTCACCGCATCCGTCTGGATGAACGCCCTGATGGTGGCGGGAATCATCACCGGGCTTGTGGTCCTGGTGGGATCATTCCGGCGCGCTACGACACTCTCCGAACGGAAAAAAGCCGCTTGGGTGCTCTACGGACTTTCCGTCGGGACGCTTCCGTTCGTCCTCTTCTGGGCCCTTCCACAGACATTTGAGAACCCGCCGCTGATCCCGGAGCCG
Organism: Bacteroidota bacterium; assembly: GCA_035292425.1. Classification (GTDB taxonomy): domain Bacteria; phylum Bacteroidota; class Ignavibacteria; order UBA10030; family SZUA-254; genus SZUA-254. Next base: position 6,609 of record DATDQD010000032.1, on the reverse strand, counting down.
CTCTTCAAGGTGTTCCTCCTGGCGATACCGGGTTCATTCGCGATCGCCATCCTCCGGTACCGGCTGGTGGACATCTCGACATTGATCAGCCGGAGCGTAGTGCACGCCATCGTGATCGGGGCGCTCCTGGTACTGTACGCCCTCCTCATCGGGGTGACGGTCCGGGTAGTGTCGACCTGGACCGTGGAGAGTTCACTCCTGTTGTCCGCGGCGGCGGCCGTCCTCGCGGCGGTCGCCTACGATTCGATCCGGAGATGGGCGCAACGTCTCGTGGATCGGTCCTTTTTCCGGCTGAGCTACGATTTCCGGGGGTCGTTGAAGGAGGTCCTCGAGGACCTGAAGACGTCCCGCGGACTGGAGGAAATGACGGGACGCCTCGTCGGCGGGGTGGAGAAGCTGCTGCCGGTGGACCGGATAGGGTATTTCACGCTCGAGCAGCCAGGGAACAGGCTCAGGACGCTCGCGGAGAGAAACTTCCCCACTCTCAGATCGCACGGGGTCAGGTTTGAGATCGATCGCCTGAAGACCGGACTCGATATCCCCGTCGGCGTGGACGAGCATATCGAGAGGACGGTCCGGCACGAGAGCGCGGACGCCGAAGTATTCGGGCGCTGGGGTATTTCGATCGCGGTGCCGATGAAGACGAGGGGAGGTGAGCTCCAGGGGTTCCTCGTCCTCGGCAGGAAGACGTCGGGCCTGATGTTCACCGAGGAGGATGTCGACCTCCTGAGCGTGGTCGCGGGTCAGGCCGCGGCCGAGAACGAGCGGATCAACCTCCACCGGTACCTCCTTCTTGAGCGGGCGGAAGCCGAACGGCTGGAGGAGCTCAGCCGCCTGAAATCGTATTTCGTGTCGAGCGTGTCGCACGACCTGAAGACGCCCCTGACCTCCATCAGGATGTTCGCGGAAATGCTCCGGTCGAACCGCGCGATGCCGGCCGGGACCGCCGGAGAGTACCTGAAAATCATCGAGGGGGAAAGTGAACGGCTCACGCGACTGATCAACAACGTCCTCGATTTCGCGAAAATCGAACGGGGGATCAAGGAATACAGCTTCCGGGAGACCGATCTCAACGACATCGCCTCGAAAATGATGGCGGTGATGCAATACCAGTTCAGGATTGAGAAATGCGAGGCGAGCTGCGAGCCGGCGGAAGGCGGACTCAATTTTCGCGCGGACCCGGATGCCATTCTCGAAGCGGTCCTGAACCTGGTGGCGAATTCGCTGAAATATTCAGGCGATCAGAAACGCATCCGGATCTCCACCTTCGCGCAAGAGGGAAAGGTCGGGATCGCGGTGGAGGACAACGGGATCGGCATCGAGCCCTCGGAGCTGGGGGCGATCTTCGAGCCGTTCCACCGGATCAGGAACGAACGTTCGGGCTCCCAGGGCGGCGCGGGTCTCGGACTATCGGTCGTGAAACACGTCGTCGATGCGCACCGCGGATCCATCCACATCGACAGCACTCCGGGGAAGGGGAGCACCTTCACCATGATGTTCCCGGCGGAACCGGCAACCACGGACGAGGGAGACCGGACATGAAAACCATTCTGATTGTAGAAGACGATCCCGCGATTCTGAAAGGCCTCGAAGCGGCCCTTCTCGAGGACCATTACCATGTCCTGACCGCCGCCGACGGCGAGAAGGGCCTGACGATGGCCAGGAGGGAAAAGGCGGACCTGATCATCCTGGACGTGATGCTCCCCAAAATGGACGGATTCGAGGTTTGCCGCCAATTACGGGGTTCAGGTGCCGACGTCCCGGTCCTCTTCCTGACCAGCCGGAAGGAGGAGATCGACCGGGTGCTGGGGCTCGAGCTCGGCGCGGACGATTACATGACCAAACCCTTCAGCGTGAGGGAGTTGAAAGCCAGGATCAAGGCGCGGTTGCGGCGGACGACCGAGATACGGCGCGAACTGGAGGAGTATTCTTTCGGAAACGTGTACATCGATTTCCGAAAACACGAGGTGACCAGGGGGTCGAAACCGTTGAAGCTCTCGGCGAAGGAACTCGAGGTCCTGAAATACTTCATACAACGGGAAGGAGAGGTGATCACCCGGGACGCCCTCCTGGACGATGTCTGGGGATACGATACGTTCCCGACGACCCGGACCGTGGATAATTACATCCTGACCATCCGGAAGAAAATCGAGAAAGATCCCTCGCGCCCGGAACACCTCATCACGGTCCACTCCGCGGGGTACAAGTTCACGAAGTAGTCGGGATCGCGGCGGGTGTGCGATCCTCGCGATTCAAACCTGTCAAACCTGTCAAACCGGGGACCGGGAGACTTTCCGGCCCGTGCGCCCGCGAGGCAGCCTGTGAGACGCCGCGACGGGTGCGCCTGCGCTCCTTCGTCAACACCCTGACCTTCGCGTGGTGGCGCTGGAAGACCGAGAGCTGAAAGTAGATGGCCGTGCAGATCGCCAGGCGCAGGAGGAACGCCGGGAGGCTTTCCGTTTTCTCCTGCCCCGTGATGAACTTCCACCACCGCTTCACGATCTCCTTCACCGAGAAGAATTCCCGGTTCACCCGCTCGTAGGCGCCGTGGATCTCGGCCGGGCTCAGGAGGGGGTGCCGGAAGACGAGGTGGTCTCCCTCGTAATGGGAAATGTCCGTGTCGGTGATCCTTCCGTCGGCCGAGACCTGGTCGAACCAGGGGGTCCCGTAGATCGGTATCGAGATCGACGGCAGGATGACGCATGTCGCGACCTCGCGGAGCCTCTCCGGCAGGGTCTCGTAATAAGCGACGGTGTCCTCCTCCAGCGCGAACATCAGGCCGGTGAAGGTCAGGATACCCCTCCGGTGGAGTTTATCGAACAGCTCCCTGTACTCCCCGACGCGGTTCTGCCTTTTCCTGACCGAGGCGAGGCTCGGTTCGTTCAGCGATTCCATCCCGATGAACGCCATCCGGCAGCGCGCGGCGGCGAGCAGTTCGACGAATTCGTCGTCGCGGAGACATTCGATGCTGAACTGTGCGCCGATTCCCCAGAAATCCAGCCGAGCCACCTCGCGCAGCAGCTCTTTCGCGAACTTCAGGTCGCCGCCGAGGTTATTATCAAGAATCATCGCGAGCTTTCTCCGGTACCAGGGCAGGCCGCGCGTGTTCTGCAGGTCCGCGACGACCTCGGCCACAGGCCGGGTGCGGTAGGCCGCCCTCCTGATGTTCAGGGCGCAATAGGTGCAGGGATGGGGGCATCCCCTGCTCGCCTCCACCACCATCGGCACCCGGAACGTTTTCTCGACCAGGTCGTAGCGGGGAGGGGGGATGCCGTCGAGCGAGGCGTTCAGAGGGGCGGTATACCGGGGTTGAAGTTTTCCGTCGACCATGTCGCGGACCATCCCCGGCCAGATCCCCTGGGCCTCGCCGACGAGGATCGAGTCGAAATGGGGCTGGACTTCGTCCGGATAGGTGCTTGCGAACTTGCCTCCGCCGACAACGATCTTCCCGGCCTTTCTGAACCTCGCGGCCACTTCGAAGGCGTGGGGCGAGAGGTAATCCAGGAAGCTCAGCGCGACGAAATCGGCGTCGGTCGAGTAGTCGATCGGCCTGACCATTTCATGAAGCACTTCGACGTCGATGATCGGAGGGGTCATGCCGGCGAGGAGGATCCCCGGGAGAGGAGGGGCGGGGTTCCTGGCGTAATAGGGATGTTCGTCCCCCAGGTTTTGAAACAATACGATAATCAGGAGTTTCGGTTTCTTCATGGCGTCACCTCGTTGGTCATCGGTATTCTTCATATCGCGTCGCGCACGCCGACCTGTACGCACACCTCTTCGTCCTGCAGGTTCTCTTCGGCCCAGACGGCCCTGACCGCGTCGATCAGGCGGTCGATGTCCTCCCTGGTATGCGTCGCCATCATGCTGATCCGGAAACGCTGCTGGGAGAGGGGAACGGCGGGGTATTCGACCGGGTTCACGAAGATCCCCAGCTCATGGAAACGCCGGGCGGCGCGGCGGATGTTCATGCCGCGCGGCACCCTCAGTGGGATGATTCCCGATTCGCAGGATATTTCGATACCCAGACTCCGGAGCCCCTCCAGCGCGTACGATACGTTCTCGTGCAGGCGGATGCGGAGGTCCGGCTCCCGGGCCATGACATCGAGCCCTGCCAGCACCGCCGCGATCACCGCGGGGGGGAGGGAGGCCGAGAACATGTATGACCGGGCGAAATACCGTAGATATTCCACGATCCCTTTCTCCGCGGCGACGAACCCCCCCGTGACGGCGAAGACCTTGCTGAAGGTCCCCATGGTGATGTCCACTTTCCCCTCCACGCCGAAATGCTCCGCGCTGCCGCGTCCGGTCGGCCCCATCACCCCGGTCCCGTGGGCGTCGTCGAGAATCAGCATCGCCCCGCAGGCGCGGCAGATGTCGACGAGCCTGTCGACCGGGGCCAGGTCTCCGTCCATGGAATAAACGCCTTCCGCGCCGACGAACACGTCGCGGCTGCTCCCGGGGGCCTGTCGCGTAAGGACCCTGACGAGCCCGTCGACGTCGTTGTGGCGGAAGCTGTGCGCCTCGACCCCCGACATCCTGAGGCCGTCACAGAACGATGCGTGGCTGTAGGCGTCATACAATACAAAATCGTCCGGGTTCACGAGCCCCGTCACCAAGCCGACGTTCGCCCCGTAGCCGCTCGAGTAGATCATCGCGTCCTCGGTCCCCTTCAGGGCCGCGAGGCGTTCCTCGAGTTCGCGGTGGAGCGTCGTGAAACCGTTGAGAAGCGGGGGGCCGCCGATCCCCGCGCCGAACCGCGCGACCGCCCGGCGGACCCGCTCGACCACATAGGGATGGTTCGCCAGCCCGAGGTAATTGTTGGAACCGAACATGAGCATCTTCCTGGGGCTCCCGGAACCCGGTTCTGCCACGGCCACTTCCCGGTCCGCCGCCGAAACGACTTCCCTCATGGTCGTGAGTTCGCCCCGCCGTTGAAGCCCGCGGAGGAAGTCCCCGAAACACTCCACCCTTTCGTGGAGACGGAGACGTCTCCCCCTCAGGAGCACCGTCTGAAGGTCGAAGTTCTCGCCGCCGGAGTACTGTTCGTCGCGTTTCATGGCATCATTCTCCTTTCACCAGATCGTGTTCATATTCAAGGAGGGCTTCCAGGTATTCCCTGATCCCCCCGGACCGCCGGAAGGACAGGTTCCGGATATGGGTCACGTCGACGTCCCGCGCGCCGCCCTCCACCGGAATCAGGACTCCCGGATATTCGGTGACGGTTCCGATTTCGATCGGACTCCATCCGATCGATGCCGCCCGCTCCGCGAATATTTTCCGGCGGGACGCGTTGACCGTGAATACCAGTTCGAATTCGCCGTGACAGCCGGCCAGGAGGAGCCATGGGGGAAGTCCCAGGGCGCGGATCTCGTCCAGGGAGACCGCATCCAGTTTTTCCTCCCATGATCCGATGATGCTGAACCCCACGCCGTTGAGGCCGGCCAGCTGGTCCAGCGTCGAAAAGAACCCGTCGCTCGAGTCCATGCACGCCGAGGCCGCACCACGCAGCAGCATTCCCTCGCGGACCCTCGCGCGCGGGAAGTACCCGCCCGGGAATGGATGGGGCCTGCCGTTCCCGAAGACCGAAAGAGCGAATCCGTTCCCCCGGCCGAGCCGTCCGCCGGCATACAGAGCGTCGCCGGGCGCGCATCCTTTGCGGGTGAGCAACGGCCCATCGCCCACCAGGCCGATCGCCGTGCCGGTGATGCTCAATGCCGGGCCGGAGTTCGTGTCCCCGCCGAGGACGTGCGTGCCGAGCGACGAACAGGCGTCGCCGATCCCTCCCTGGAGTTTATCGAGGGCATCCTGACCGTATCCGTCGGGCAGTGTCTCGGATACAAGAAGCCCCAGCGGATCGGCTCCCACGGCGGCCAGGTCGCTCAGGTTGGCCATGGCCGCCATCCAGCCGATCTGGTAGGGGTCCCGGTATAGCCCCGTCCCGATCTCTTCGGCGATCGTGTCCGTGGTGACGGCGAGCAGAGGAGCGGTCCCCGGGCGCGTCCTGCCGAAAAGGTCGATCAGTTCGGCGTCCGCCTCGTGCGGCGCGTTCCGCCGGCGCGGCGAAGGGACAAAGCGGCCGATCAGCCTGTTGATGAATTCGGTCTCCGATCGTATGGCTTTCATTGGCACACCTCAAGCGCTCCGGGGAGCAGTGAAAATTCAACGTCGCCGGCATAAAGGATTTCGCCGTCGAATTCGACGGGAAACGGGTTTGTCCCTCTCACGTGCAGGGACCGGTACGCCCCGATGGTGGACGTGCCGTTCGGAGAAAATCGGCCCGAATTCAGGGAGAGGAAGAGTCTGAGCAACGCGGTCCTCGAAAGATCCTCTTCCATCCAGACTCCGAGGCGTCCGTCGTCACCGGAAACCCGGAGTGAGGCCTTCATGGCGCCGCTGATGCTGGGATTTTTCAGCACCGCGAGGTTCGAGAGCCGGACCGGGCGCTCAGGTTCCCCGTCGAACGAAACGCGTACGTCGGTGTTGGCGTGCCGGGCGATCGCCGCCAGCGCGGCCCAGGAAATCGCGGCGTTCGTGCTGAACCGTTTCAGAAGCGCGATCAATCCGGTCGTCCTGTTGAAGATGAAATTCCCACCGGCCGTAACCCCCATG
>DATDQD010000031.1:0-6151 GCA_035292425.1 Bacteroidota bacterium | reverse complement strand
CAGGTCGGCGGCCCCGATCGAAATGTCCCCCGGCGCGATCGGCGCCGGACCGGGCGGCTGGCCCGACGGAGACGCCGCCGCGCCCAGCTGCCGGGCCAGCTCTTCCCCTTCCCGGAGAAGGGTTTCGAGCTGAGCGTCGAGGATTCCCGTTTCAGCGATCCCCGCCTCGATGTACTCCCGGAATCCTGCACCCGTCACCGCCTCGATGCGCCTCACGCCGCTTGAGATGCCCGATTCCGAGACGATCTTGAAGAATCCGAGCGCGGAAGTGATACGGGAATGTGTCCCCCCGCAGAGCTCCACGGAGAACGCCGGATCGATCTCCACGATCCGCACCCGGTGTCCGTATTTTTCACCGAAGAACATCTTGACGTTCGGGTAGCGCCGCTTCGCCTCCCCGATGGTGAGCCACTCCTTCGGGTCGTTGAGGGCGTGGACCGGGATCCGCAGGGCGATCTTCTCGTTGACGATATTCTCGATGGCCCGGATCTTGTCCGGCGGGATCTTCTCGTGGTGGTTGAAATCGAACCGGAGCCGGTCGGGCGCCACCAGGGAACCCTGCTGGTGGAGCTGTTCGCCCAGGACCCTCCTGAGCGCTTCATGGACGAGGTGCGTCGCCGTATGGTTCGAGGCGGTCTCCGCGCGGCGGTCTCCGTCGACGCGCAATTCGACCGTCTCCCCCGGTCGCAGTCCGCACACCCTGTCGAGGAGGTGCACGATCATGTCGCCCGACCTCTGGGTGTCCACCACGACGAACGATTGCCCGCTCCCGCTGAGGATCCCGCTGTCGCCCACCTGCCCTCCCGACTCGGCATAAAACGGCGTGGCCTCCACCACGACCACGTTGCGGTCCGCCGCCCTCACCGCCGCCGTGCCGTCGAGCTGGTCATACCCCGTGAACTCCGATTTCCTGTCATCCGCGGGGGCCTCGATCCGACGCGCGGTTTCCGATGTATAAAGGAGGCTTCCGCCGGTCGCCTGCCCCGTCTCCCGTCCCGATCTGCCCGAACGGGACTGGGCCTTCTGTCGCTCCATCAGCGCCGCGAACCGGGCTTCGTCGACGGAAAGTCCCTTCTCGGCCGCGATAAGCCGGGTCAGGTCGAAGGGAAATCCGAATGTGTCGTAGAGTTTGAAGGCCTCCCCGGCGGGAAACTCCGTCGAACGGCCCAGGCGTCCCGCGACCGACCCGAAAATTTCCAGGCCCCGGTCGAGGGTCACGTTGAAGCTCTCCTCCTCGCCCCTGATGATGTTCCCGCAGTGCTCCCGCCGGGCGGAGATCTCGGGGTACTGCCCTCCCAGGACGTCGGTCACGAGCGGCACCACGAGGTGGAGGAACGGTTCATGGAGGCCGAGGTTACGCCCGAATCGCGAAGCCCGGCGGAGGATCCGCCGGATGACGTACCCCCTCCCCTCGTTCGAGGGCATCCCCCCGTCGGCGATGGAAATCGTCAGCATGCGGGCGTGGTCCGCGATAACGCGCATCGCGACATCCGGCGGCGAGTCGGCGGAGCGGTGATACCGCCGGCCCGCCATCGCGGCGATGCCGTCGATGATCGGCATGAAGAGGTCCGTGTCGTAATTCGAATTTTTTTCCTGGAGCACGGCCGTGATCCTCTCGAAGCCCATGCCGGTATCGACATGCCTTGCCGGGAGGGGGGAGAGGTTCCCCCGCTCGTCGCGGTTGTACTGGATGAACACGAGGTTCCAGATTTCCATGACCCGGGGATCGCCCGCGTTCACCAGCGGAGCGCCCGACGCGTCGGGCGTCATGTCGATGTGGATTTCCGAACAGGGGCCGCAGGGTCCGGTCTCCCCCATCTCCCAGAAATTGTCCTTCTTGGCGAAGCGGAGGATGCGCCGCTCGTCCATCCCCCGTTGCTTCCGCCAGATCGCGGCGGCCTCGTCGTCGGTATCGAAGACGGTGGCGTACAGGCGCGAGGGGTCGAGTCCCCACTCGCGGGTCAGGAGCTCCCAGGCCCATGCGATCGCTTCTTCTTTATAGTAATCGCCGAACGACCAGTTCCCGAGCATCTCGAAAAAGGTATGATGGTAGGTGTCTCTCCCCACCTCCTCGAGGTCGTTGTGCTTGCCGCTCACCCGGATGCACTTCTGCGAATCCGCGGCCCTCGCGTAGGGACGTTTCCCCGTGCCGAGGAAGACGTCCTTGAACTGGTTCATCCCCGCGTTCGTAAACAGCAGAGTCGGGTCTTCCGCCGGTATCACCGGGGCGCTCGGGACGATGGCGTGTCCGCGCGACCTGAAGAAATCCAGGAATGATTCCCTGATGTCGTGTGATGTCATAATATCCGGGATCCGGGGGCGATTCAGACTTCGATCTGGGTCGTCAGTTCGATCTCCTCGAGGACGGCGCTGACCCGCACGCAGTTGCGCATCTCCCCCTCGAAGACCATGGCTTTTCCGCTGTTGTGCACTTCCCAGGTGAGGGCTTCCGCCCTGGACAGGTCGCAGGCGGTCGCCTTGATGATCTGGCCGATGACCTCGTCGAAGGTGTGCGCCTCGTCGTTGAACAGAATCACTTTCGCGGGGGTTTGTACCAGGACGTCGCTGTCGTCGTCCGACTGCAAAGAGACGTTCTGATCGGGCGTTCCGGTGGTCATGGCAAGCAAAATGCGACAAAAATATACGTAAAATTAGAAAGAATAATGGTTTTATGCAAGGCGGGCGTATTGACTTTTGGGCGCAGACAGGATATATTGGACTGAATCCATTCGCTTCGGGTATTTCACCCTTTCATGAAATCAGGACTTGTGTCGGGGGCCCTGTGCCTCGTTATTTTTCTTTCGGCGTTTATCCTCCAGGTGAACCCGCCGGCGTGTCCGCCCCCTGCGGCGGTGCCGCGGGGCGGCGCATGGAAGGCGTTCGAGTGGTGGTACGCGCAGCGCGCGTACCCCGGCGCATTCATCCCCCCGAAGGCCCTCAGGAATGCATACGACGCAAAAAAGAATATTTCCCGTATCAAGAATAAAAAAGAACTCACCTCCTTAGCGACGCAGTGGCAATCGATCGGTCCTGACAACATCGGCGGCCGCGTCCTCTCGATCGCCGTCCACCCGGTGAACACCAGCACCGTGTTCGTCGGATCGGCGAGCGGCGGCCTCTGGAAAACCGCCACCGGCGGCACCGGCACGAATCCCTGGTCGTACGTCCAGACAGGGTACCCGACGCTCTCCGTCAGCGCCATCGCGATCGACGAACTCCACCCCGACACGATGTACATCGGGACCGGCGAGATCAGCCGGTATGTCAGGCCGCTTGTGGGAACCCTCGGCGCCCGGTCGTCATACGGGATGGGAATCCTGAAATCGACCGACGGCGGGACCACGTGGGACACCACCGGCCTCAGCTGGTCCTTCCAGAATATCACCGCCGTCCAGGAGATCGTCATCAACCCCCTGAATTCATCGAGCGTGTTCGCGGCGACGAGCGAGGGCGTCTACAAATCGACCGACGGCGGCGAATCGTGGACGGTCTCCAACCCCGAACTGATGGCGATGGATCTGGTCATCAACTCCGAGGACACCACCATCCTCATCTCGTCGCATGGCAACCTCAACTCCACGCCGAATCCGGGCCTCTATATGACGTTCGACGCGGGCGGCGCGTGGACCAGACTCGAAGGGGGATTGCCATCGTCGAATTTTGGAAGGACCTCGCTCAGCATCTCGCGTTCCAATCCCGCCGTGGTGTATGCCGGCATCTCCAACGGCGCGAGTTCGTCGATCATCGGCCTCTACAAGTCCAACGACGGTGGCCTCACCTGGAGCCTGAAGAGCACGACCAACTACGTCGGTTCCCAGGGGTGGTACGACAACGCGGTCGAGGTCCACCCGACGGACCCCGCGACGGTGTACTGTTCCGGATTCAATCTCCATAAATCGTCGAACAGCGGCGCGAGTCTCCCGGAGATCTCCTCCGGCTCCGTGCACGTCGACCACCACGCCATCGTGTTCGATCCATCCGATCCCAGAACCATCTACTTCGGGACGGACGGTGGTATCTACAAGACCACCGACAGCGGCACAACGTTCATCGACCTGAACAAGGGCTTCCTCACCACGCAGTTTTACCCGGGGTTCGCGAATGCCGCCGATGACTCGACGATCGCGCTGGGCGGCCTCCAGGACAACGGCACACTGAAATACATCGGGTCCCCGTCCTGGATCCCCATCTGGGGCGGCGACGGCGGATGGTGCGCGATCGATCCCACGAATAAAAATACGATCTACGCCGAGACCCAATACGGCAGGATCGTCCGTTCCACTTCCGGCGGCGGATCGTTCTCGCAGGCGACCGTCGGACTGCCCGGCAGCCAGTCGGACTGGAATTTCATCCCCCCCTTCGTCATCTCCCCCTCGCACCCGCAGGTCCTCTTTGCCGGGAGCAGGAACGTCTACAAGACCACGAACCAGGGCGTCTTATGGTCCCCGTCGAACGGATCGGCCACCCTCAACGGAACCACCATCTCGTGCATCGGCGTGTCGTGGACGAGCCCGGACACGCTTCTCGCGGGGACAGGGTCGGGCTCCCTGGGGGCCTCTCCCCTGTTCCAGATTTTCGCATCGACCAACGGGGGCGCCGCCTGGACGAACGTCACGGGGCCGCTCCCCGACCGCTACCCGACCGACCTGGAATTCGATCCCTCCGACAGCAGGACGGCGTACGTGACGTATTCCGGGTACGGGACGGCGCACCTCTTCAGGACCACGGACCTCGGCGCCTCGTGGACGAACATCGGCCTGGACCTTCCCGACCTGCCCTACCAGTGCGTCGCCGTGGATCCGGTCTATTCCAATTACCTTTACGTGGGGACCGACCTCGGGATTTTCCAGAGCAGCGACGGCGGCGCGTCCTGGAGCGAGTATACTGAAGGAATGCCCGAGGCGATGGTCCTCGACCTGACGGTTTCCAGGAAAAATGACGCGCTTCGGGCGGCGACATTCGGAAACGGCATCTACCAGCGCCCTCTCCCGAGGTTTTCAGTGTTGTCCCTGACCTACCCGGTGGGGAACGAGATCCTCGTCGCCGGCATGGTCGAAAGAATACGCTGGGACCAGCGCTACACGGCCCTGGTCAGGATAGAATTGTCGACGGACGGCGGCGCCGGCTGGACGGTGATCGCCGACAGCGTTCCGGCGGCCGCGGAGTATTTCGACTGGACCGTGCCCCCGGTCGAAACGGACCAGGGAGTGGTAAAGATCGCCAATGTCGACGGCGGCTCCCCGGCGGATTCCGGGCTCCTTCCGTTCTCCATCATCGTGAACCCCGACCTGCTGGGCGGGTGGAACATGGTCTCGGTTCCGGTCAGGCCGGCCACGTACCTCAAGGATTCCCTCTTCCCGACGTCCGTCTCAAACGCATTCGGGTACGCGATGGGTTATTCCGTCCGCGACACCCTCTCGAACGGGAAAAGTTTCTGGCTGAAATTTTCCGGTCCACAGTTCACTGACCTCCAGGGAGACCCCATCATCACCGATTCGGTCAATCTCCTCCCCGGATGGAACATGATCGGATCGATCGCCTCGCCGATTCCGGTGGGCGAGATCATCGAACGTCCTACCGGACTGCTCGCGTCCCTCATTTACGCCTACCGCAAGGGATACACCGTCGCGGACACGATGATCCCCGGCCGCGGCTACTGGGTGAAGGCTGGATCGGCCGGATCGATCGTGATGTCGTCCGTGCCCTTCCCCGGGAAGACCCTTGCCCGCGGACCCGTCCTGCCGGGGGAGATGAATTCTATCACGGTCACTGACGCCTCGGGGTTTTCCCAGATACTCTATTTCTCCGCCGGCCGGCCGCCGCAAGAGGTCCCGGACGGCGAGATGCCTCCCGTGGCGCCGGGAGACGCGCCCGACATCCGGTTCGCATCGGGCCGGATCGCGGAGTATTTCGGTGAGGACGACGATGCTGTCCGGCAGAAAACGATATCGATCGCCCGGCTTCGTGCCCCCGTGCGTGTGACCTGGTCGGTCCGCGAAACAGGCAGTGAGTATGTTCTCCTCGGGGCGGACGACACCCGCATCACCGTTCACCCCGGTGAGGGGGAAGCCATCCTCGCCGCCGCGACGCCGACATGGACGCTCGGCCGCGGCACGGACACGGGCGGACAGGCGCCGGGAGAGTTTCGGCT
>DATDQD010000030.1:0-2560 GCA_035292425.1 Bacteroidota bacterium | reverse complement strand
CGACGAAATGTCCGGTTTTCGTGAGTCCTCCGGGAGTCTCCATCTGGTAGATGTAGATTCCCGAGACGACGTTTCTCCCATCCGCGTTCTTGAGGTCCCAGGAGAGATCCCCGGTTACGCCCCCGGGATTCGCGCCGGGATCCTGCTTCAACTCTCGAACAAGGTACCCGCTGGACGTGAAAATCCGCACCGTGGAGTTCGCCACGAGATGGATGAAGTGCACCTCGTGTTTCCCGGTGCCGGCGTCCCACTCCGCCGAGCCCCTGAACGGGTTCGGAACGACCGCCACGCGCTCGAGATCGTCGGCCGGAGGGCCCGAGGGTTTGACCGTGACGATTTCCGCCGGGTCGATCGCGCTCTCCGTGAAGTCGGCTTGGACCAAGCGGACGGTGTCGATGGAAGTGACCGCGTACTGGGACGTGAATCCAGCCAGATTGGCTTGATCGACATAGACCCTACAAGTGTCGCAGCTGTCGGCCGGCTGCCCGGGCGGGTAGTCGAGGATGAACTTCCCGGGCGAGACCTGGTTGTTCTTGAAACCCTTGAAGAAGAGACCCGTGCCATAGAACACGAACTGGGACAGGTTGCACGGCAGGTAGGTGGAGAGGCAGGCGCTCGTCACAGTGTCCTTCGATTTGTGCTGCCCCACCACTTCCAGCGGCGTGGGGCTGATTCCCACGAGGGTCCGCCGGACCCGGTAGCCCATCCAAACGCTGTCCGACTCGCAGTGCGCCCCGCTCCAGACGATAACGACCGCGTTCGGGCCGCCTTCGGGGGTAAAAAAGGCCCGGACCGTGTTCGGGCTGCGTGGAGGGGCCGGAATTTGCGCCGCCCCCAGGCTTGGGAAGGCGGCGGCGAGGACCGCGGCGAGCAGGTTGGTTACAACATAACTCCTTGTGATAAAATACATTAACGATCCCTTCGTGCGCCAAAAAGTCCCGGCATGCCGGTTTCCTTCCATCTTATCTCTTCTGGGGGGGATGGATCTCATCCGGGCCCGTTGGAAAGCGAGGCCGGGCCGACCCTGGGCCCACCTCCGTGCCTCAGGCTCGACGGGTAGGCAGACTAGGTTCCAAGTGCTGTGCTGTCAAGGCATTTTTGAACAACGGGGACTCCCGTAAGTTCCAAAAATCGCTTGACACTCCGGCGTTCGGTCGTATATACTCATTTGAGTAAATGAACGGGGTAAGTAGTCCCCATTGCGAGACCACACTTAAGCTTAGCTCAGCTAGAATCACGATTATTAAGGAGGTGATTGAGCTCGGTGTGTTGTTATCCTTATCCTCTTGAGGGTGTCTTCTCGCTTTTACCTGCGTTAGAGAGGAGATGAATGGAATGAAGAAATTACTAAGTGTCGTCGCAATTCTGATGGTGGCGGCTTTGCTGCTCCCATCCGTCGGAGACGCGGCCTACCGCGCCGCGTTCACTCCCATCACATCCGCTGATGGTTTTGCGAAGGGGCATTACAACCCGGCGCACCGGCCCCTCCCGAAAACCGGGACCGGCTCCTTGACCAGTCCGCACGCTGAACGATGGATGGCCTTCGTCACGTTCAGCGGCGTTTTCGGTCAGGAGAGCAGCGGCGAGATCTGGCAGAACCGCATATCAAGGCAGGTCGCCGCGTTCAATGCGACCGGCAACGTTCTCGACGCGCGCCGTCCGATTCTCCAGGATATTACGGGGTTGATTTCCTACATCGATCCCGCCTGGAGCTTCAACGGCAAGTATCTCGCGTACGTTCAGACCAACAACTTCCTCACCGAGTCGAAGATCTACGTTCAAGAGTATGGCGTTTCCACCAATTCGGCCACGGCGGTCACGCCGATCGGCGCTCCGATTCTAGTCGCTGACGGCACCGGCGGATTCCACCCGCGTCACCCGACATGGAAGCCGAACGGACTGGAACTCGCGTACGAGAGTGACGCGACCGGACTCAGCATCGACCTCTACACCATCCCTATCGACCCGGTGGCGCACACCGTCGGCACTCCGGTGCGGCGCACGTTCAATGACGCCAAGGCCGAGATGAAGGCGGACTACAGCCCGGACGGCACCAAGCTGGCGTTCGTGACCAATCTCTTCGGTCCGTTCGTGATCGCGATCCTCGATCTTTCCGATGATTCGATCACCTCCGCCGAGACCAACTTCGCCAGCGTCTCCCACGACAATCCGTCCTGGTCCAGCGACGGTGCGTCGATCTACTACGACGCGCCCCAGGGCGAGGATCCGGCGAACACGACCGACATCTGGAAGCTGGATCTCGACACCCAAGCGAAGTGCGGGATCAACATGGACGGCTCGGGCGACGCCGACCCGGACGCCTCGATCTACTTGAACTCGGCGCTCGACGGCACCGAATACAACCAGTTCCTCATGGTGTCGTCCGCGTTCTCAGCCAGCTTCGGCACCGTCCAAATCTGGCAGGGCGACTACGTGTACAACTGCGAGCCGCCGCTTGCGATCACGGTGGATATTTCCCCGTCGACGATCAACGCCGGAGCGAACACTCACGGATCGGGCGAGATTACCGCCACGATCCGTATGCCGCAGGAGACGCAGG
>DATDQD010000029.1:0-7638 GCA_035292425.1 Bacteroidota bacterium | reverse complement strand
ACAGGATCAGGAGTTTCGTCGGCGCGGGAGGGGGACTGGTCATCTTTCCCGGTTCCGAAACCGACCCCGCCAATTACAACGCCCGGCTCCTCGAGCCGATGAACCTGCCGGGGATCCGCGGCGCCGCCGGTGGCGCCGATGGCGAGAGCGGCCTCTACTTCCGGGAAATCGACTTCGACCACCCCCTCTTCTCCACCATCTTCGAGAAGAACACGGGGACCGAAGACGCCAGGCGGCTCTCCCCGCGGATTATACGGTCGTTCGACCTGCGCGCCACGCCCCGGAGCCGGGCGATCATCACGCTGAGCAACGGCGGCGGCTTCTTCCTCGAACAGGCCGTCGGGTCGGGTCGCGCCGCCATCTTTTCCTGCGCGCCGGTCCTGGCGTGGGGGGATTTTCCGATGAAGGGGCTCTTCGCGCCGCTCGTCTACCGGACGGTCGTCTATCTCGCATCGGGGACGGACCGGCTGGAACAGTTCACCGTGGGGTCGGAGGCTTCCTTCACCGTGCGCCGGCCGGGCGCTCTCCCTGACGGGGCGCGGTACGCCCTGCATATCCCCGACGGAGTGGAGGAATTCATCTCCCCTTCGCCCTCGGGCGCGGGACTCCTCTTCAGGCATCCGCTGCTCCCTCTCCCGGGCCACTACAGCCTGACGGCCGGAAACGCCGTGCTGTCGCTCTTCCCGGCGAACCTGAGGCCGGAAGAGGCCGATCTGACAAAGGCCGAACCGGCGGAGGTGGACGCGTTCATGGCGGAGCGCGGCTTCACCGGGGAACAGGTACGGCGCCTCCCCGCCGGGGACCAGCTCCCGGCCAGGATCACGGAGGCGAGGTTCGGAATGGAACTCTGGAAATATTGCGTCGGGCTGGTTCTGCTGCTGGCGCTGGTGGAAATGGCCGTCAACCGGCATGCCGGCGGGGAGAAAACTATTGAAGCCTGAGTCGACGACACCGAAGTTCCACGCGACCGCCGAACCCGAGGAGGGGGTCGTGATCGGGATCTCCAGCCGCACGGTGTCGAAGGAGCTCCTCGAGGAATACCTGGACGAGCTCGTCCTCCTGGCGGATACCGCCGGCGTCGCCATCGTCCATAAATTCTCGCAGGACCGCGACAGGATCAATTCGGCCACCTACATCGGGAGCGGCAAGGCCGACGAGATCGGCGAGATCGTGACCAAAGAAAAAATCCGGCTGGTGATTTTCGACGACGACCTCTCGCCGGTGCAGGTGCGCAACCTCGAGAAGCTCATCACCTGCAAGATCCTCGACAGGAGCGGCCTGATACTCGACATCTTCGCCAAAAGGGCGAAATCGAAAGAGGCGATGACGCAGGTGGAGCTCGCCCAGCTCCAGTACCTCCTTCCCCGGCTGACCCGGCAGTGGACCCACCTGTCCAAGCAGTACGGCGGCGTGGGCACCAAGGGCCCGGGCGAAACGCAGATCGAAACCGACCGCCGGGCGATCAGGACCCGGATCAGCCACCTCAAGGAAAAGCTGGCCGGGATCAACCGTGAACGCGACGTCCAGCGGAAGGGGCGCGAGGCGCTGACGCGCGTGGCCATGGTGGGATATACCAACGCCGGGAAGTCCACCCTCTTCCGGGCGCTCACCGGGGCGGACGTCTTCATCGAAGACCGCCTCTTCGCGACGCTGGATACCACGGTACGGAAGATCACGCCCGCCCCCGGGAAGACCTTCCTGCTGTCGGACACCGTCGGCTTCATCAGGAAACTCCCCTCCCACCTGATCGCCTCCTTCAGGAGCACGCTCTCGGAGGTGGTCGAGGCCGACCTCCTCCTCCACGTGATCGACTGCAGCCATGCTCAGGCGGCCGACCACATCGCCACCGTGAGGGCGACACTGTCGGAACTCGGCGCCGGGGAGAAACCGGTGCTGCACGTCTTTAATAAAATCGACCGGCTCGCCGACCGTTCCCTGATCCATGAGCTCGAGGAGGGGTACCCGCCGTCGGTCTTCATCTCCGCGACGAGGAACATCAACGTCCCGGCCCTGACCGCGAAGATCATGGAACTGCTCGACACCGACGCGGTCGAGAGGACGCTCACCTTCCACCAGGGCGAGTACGCCCTGATCTCGAGGCTCCACGAGATCGCCGAGCTCCTCGAGACGAAATACCGGGAGAACAACGTCGAGATCCGGTGCAGGGTCCCGCGCAGGAACGAGGAACAACTGTTCAAACTGCTCTCCAGATCGGCCCACTCCCATGAATTACGCCTCAAGACTCGCCCTGGCGATTGACGCCGCCAGGGAGGCCGGATCCTACCTGGCCGCCAACCTCGGAAAAGTCCGCACCATCACGGACAAGGACGGGTTGGGGAAAAACGTCGTCACCGAAATCGACAGGAATTCCGAGGAGATGATCCTCGGGGCGATCCGGAAGAATTTTCCCGGCGATGAGATCCTGGCCGAGGAAGGGGGAAAGGGCGCGGACCCGGGGTCCGGTTACCGCTGGATCGTGGACCCGCTCGACGGCACGACGAATTACACGCACGGGTTTCCGGTGTTCTGCGTGTCCATCGGGATCGAACACGAAGGGAAAGTCGTCGCGGGGGTCATCTACGACCCGAACCTGGCGGAACTCTTCACCGCCGGACTCGGAAATGGCGCGCGGATGAATGGATCGCCGATCAGGGTGTCCGCCATCGACGCGATGAGCCGCAGCCTCCTCGTCACCGGGTTCCCCTACAACATCGACGAGAACCCGGACAAAACCATCGAGCGCTTCATCGGGGCGCTGATGAAGGCCCAGGCCGTCCGGCGGATGGGATCGGCGGCCATCGACCTCGCGTACGTCGCCTGCGGCCGGTACGAGGGTTTCTGGGAGGTGGGCCTTCACCCGTGGGACGTCGCCGCGGGGGCGCTGCTCGTGACGGAAGCCGGGGGAATGGTCACCGATTTTTCGGGCCGCCCCTGTTCCATCTACGCCAAGGACATCGCCGCCTCGAACTCGGTCGTGCACGCGCAACTCCTCGACTGCATCCGGGTAAGTTAGTATATATCGATAATGCCCCGCGAGATGGCGTATCTCGTGAGGCCGGCGATGTCGTGGATCCCCAGCTTGTCCATCAGCCGCTGCCGGTGCTTTTCAACGGTCTTCACGCTGATAAAGAGGCTTCCCCCGATCTCCTTGTTCGACTTCCCTTCCGCCACCATCTGGAGGACCTCGAATTCCCTCGTGGTCAGGATTGAGCCGCGTTCCGCCTTGTAGTGCCGGCGGAAGTCGAGCACCTGCCTGGACACCGACGGCGTGAAGTAGGTTTTCCCGCGGGCCACCTCCCTCACCGCCGACACGAGGTCCTTCGGCGCGCAGTGCTTCAGCAGGTACCCCGAGGCGCCCGACTGGATCACCTGGTGAACGTGGTCCTGGCTGGAGTACATCGACAGGATCAGCACCCTGATCGTGTCGTCCATCAGTCTCAGCCGCTGGGTCGCCTGGAAACCGTTCAGCTCCGGCATCATGATGTCCATCAGCACCAGCGACGGCTTCAGTTTGAGCGCCATCTCCACCGCCTCCCGTCCGTTCGCCGCTTCTCCCAGGACGCTGAAATCCGGTTCGTGCTCCAGCAGGAGACGGAATCCCTTCCGGACGATGGTGTGGTCGTCCGCCAGCAAAATCGAAATCATCTGTTGATCCTCCCCGAAGTGTGTCAGGAAATGTTATAGGGCAGAACGACCTTCACCGTCATCCCGCGGTTTTCGACCATCCGCACCGTGCACTCACCCCCCACGATCCTCACGCGTTCCCGCATGCCGCGGAGCCCGGAGCCCGTCCCGGCCCGCTCCGGCCGGAGTCCCGGCGGGCCGGGGGCGGGCCGCGATCCCCCGTCGTCCCCGATCTCCAGGTCCACCGACGACTCCGAGCGCGAGAACCGTATCGTCACCCTCCTCGCGCCGGAATGCCTGAAGACATTCGTGAGGCTCTCCTGGACGACGCGGTAGAACACCGCCTTGTGCTCCCCCGGCACCCTCTCGGTGTCGGGATCGTAGCGAAGGTCGACCTCGATGCCGGTCCTGCGGGAGAAGCCCTGCGTGAGCCGCCGCAGGGCCGGGCCGAGTTCCGGGGGCGGCAGCGACCGCGCCGGCGCGACTCCCGCCGAATCGCGGATGAAATTCCGGATCGAATAGAAGAGCGTTTCCACCAGGTGCTGCGTGTCGCGGACCGTTTCCCCGACGTCCGAACCGGTCGCGATGCCCCCGATCCGCTGGAGGTTGACGAGGATCGCCGTCAGGATCTGGCCCGTCTCGTCGTGCAGGTCGAGCGCCCTGAGGTACCCCGCATTTCGTTC
Organism: Bacteroidota bacterium; assembly: GCA_035292425.1. Taxonomy (GTDB): domain Bacteria; phylum Bacteroidota; class Ignavibacteria; order UBA10030; family SZUA-254; genus SZUA-254. The sequence continues at coordinate 3,331 of DATDQD010000029.1, read as the reverse complement.
GGCGACATTGTCGTTCTCTCCCTGTGTTGGATCGGTCTCGGACACGTCGTCCTCCGGAGATTGCCGGGCGTTTTTTTGAATAATAAATTGGACTGGATCCGGTTTGTGAACGCCCCGGCAGGCGGACGGGAGGATAAACTAATTTATGCGACAATATTATGAAATTTTGCGAATCATGTCAAGCGGAATGCGTTGATCAGAAGGAAAAATCGGATGAAATAGTGAAACGGGGTGGATACCCCAGCCCTCAGTGGCTATGAGTGTGGAACCGGGTAAATCGGGTACCGATTACATGCTGGGGTGAATTCGCGGAGGTGATTTCAGCGACCGGTCGCGATCTCGATCAGCAGTCGAACAACGACGAAGAAAAAGATCCCGCCGAAGAAGGACCAGATCGCCAGCAACGCCAGGCGCTGTTTCGTGAGGGGGCCGTCGATTCCCACCGCCGGATGAGTGCCGACGGCAAGATCGCCGGTAACGGCCGCGCGGCAGGAAAGACGGACGTTTTTCGGTATGGACCTCGCGTAGAAGGGGATGAACCCGACGAGCGCGGCCTCCTCCATCGGGGTCATGGGCGACACCCCCTTGCCGTCGGCCACCTCGACCCTGCAGGTCCCGCAGAGTCCGTTTCCCATGCAGTTGACGATCTTCTCGATCCCCCGGTAGGGCGAGATCCCGTGCTTCAGGAGCGTCTTGCGGAGGTTGGCCCCCAGGGGCACTTCGATGGTTTTTCCTTCTTTCTGTAATGTTAAGACCGGCATGGCATTCTCTCCTGATGATCGAAAATTGAGTATCAACCTGAAACGCGCCTTACATCTCCACCTTCACGGTAAAGCGCGTCGCGCACCGGGGACAGCGCATCTCGGACGTGAGCCAGTTGTTCCTCTCATAGTGCGAGACCTCCGCGGGAAGGCCGTCGCAATCGGTCCGGACGCAGCGGTCGATGCCGAGCCGGTACCGGCGGTCGTCCGGGGCCTTCGTCGCGCCGGAGAGATGCCTCAATCCCTGGAGGATCCCGCAGATCGATTTTCCGTCGCGGATTTCCATCCGTTCGATCATCCGGACCGTCTCGCCGATCGGGAAGACGCTCACGGTCATCGTCTCCTCCCCCTCCTCCGGCTTCCTTCCGCCCGGCGCCTCCGAGAGCCCCCCCGCAAGATAGATGTGCAGCACCTCGTCGCAGAACCCCGGCGTGGTGAAGATCGAATTGAGCAGGGTCCACTCCGAGGCGAGGTAGCCGGTCTCCTCCTCGAGCTCCCTCCGCGCGCACTCCAGGGGGTCTTCGCCCGGGTGCAGCTTCCCCGCGGGAAGTTCCCAGATGAACTCGCCGAGGGGATAGCGATGCTGCCGTATCAGAATCACCCGACCGTCGGGGAAGACCGGGAGCGCAACCGCGCCGCCGGAATGCTTCGCGACCTCCCTCACCGAGGGCCTCCCGGAAGGATATTCGACGTCGTCGACGATGATGTCGAACACCCGTCCTTCGAAGACGGTGCGCCGGTTCAGCAGCTTGAGGTTCATTTCGGGGAACGGCTCCCGGGCCTGTCGATCGCGACCCCTTTCGCGCAGAGCGGGCAGGCCGACTGCTGGTAGGTGACCGCGTCCATGACGAGGGGCGCGTAAAAGTTCTCGAAGGAAGCCTTGCCCCCGCTGCGGTCCACGATGGCGGCCACTCCGACGGGGAGTCCCCCCATCGACCGTACAATTGAAATGACCTCCCCGATCGAACCGCCGGTGGTCACGACGTCTTCGCAGACCAGGACCTTCTCCCCCTTCGCGATCTCGAATCCGCGGCGGAGCTGCATCTGAGTGTCCTTGCGTTCGGTGAACATCATCCTGACGTTCAGCTGGCGACCCACCTCCTGGCCGACCACGATCCCCCCGAGCGCCGGGGCGATCACCACGTCCACCTCGGCGTCGTCGAAATGCCCGGCGATTTCGGCGCAGAGGTTGCGCGAGTGCCCGGGATACTGGAGCACCCTGGCGCACTGGAAGTAATGCGGGCTGTGCAGGCCGCTGGTGAGCTGGAAGTGCCCCTCGAGGAGGGCCCCGGTCTTCTTGAAAATCTCCAGTATCTCTTCTCGTGTCATATCCTTACCATGCTGGTGAATAAAATCCTTCGTTCCATCAGGAAGAGCCGTTCAACGCAGCGCCGCGATCCGTGACGCGAGGGCGAAATCCTTCTCCGTGAGCCCTCCCGCGCTGTGCGTCGAGAGCGCGAGCGCCACGGTGTTCCACCGGATGTCGATGTCGGGATGGTGGTTCGCCCTCTCGGCGAGGAGCGCGACGGAGACCACGAACCCCATCGCTTCCGTGAAGTCGCGGAACTCGAATGTCGTCCGGATTTCCTTCCCGTCCAGCGTCCACCCCGGCAGTTTCCCCATCGCCCGGGCGATCTCTTCGGTTGTCAGCAGTTTTATCTCCAAAAGTCTCCCCTTTCCTCACCGGCGGCGTTCGCCCGCGCGGCGGTCAAAATCCCTCGGCCCGGCGTATCCGGCCGAGTTTGTGTCCCAGAAACCGTTCGCCCACCTCGGTGAACTTGTGGGGGATGTCGCTGACGAAAAATTGAATGTGCGGCTTCGCGCTGCTGGGGTTCCGCAGATCCCGGGCATCGAGGATTTCCCCCACCTCCGAGGCGGCGGCCTCCCCGGAATCGATCAGCGTCACGCGGTCCCCGAGGATCCGCGCGATCACCCCGGCGAGGATCGGGTAGTGGGTGCACCCCAGGACGAGGGTGTCGATCTTCTCCCTCTTCATCGGGAAAAGGTACTCCTTCGCGATCAGTTCCGTGGCCTGGTGCTCTGTCCATCCCTCCTCGGCGAGGGGCACGAAAAGCGGACACGCCTGGCTCATGACCGTCACCGACGCGTCCAGGAGCCTGATCGCGTTCACATAGGCGTTGCTCGTGATCGTCCCGACCGTCCCGATGACGCCGACGCGGCCGTTTTTCGACGCGGCGACGGCGGCCTTCGCCCCGGGAAGGATCACGCCGACCACCGGGACACCCGCCTTTTTCATCACCAGGTCGAGCGCCACCGACGATACCGTGTTGCACGCGACGACGATCATCTTCACGTCGTGGCTCATCAGGAACTCGGTGTCCTGGACGGAGTATTCCCTGACCACTTGGGGCGATTTCGGACCGTACGGAACGCGGGCCGTATCGCCGAAGTAGACGATGTTTTCGTGCGGCAGATGACCGGTGAGGGCGCGAACGACGGTCAGGCCCCCGATTCCCGAATCGAAAATGCCGATCGGTTTTGACTGGCGGCTGTTCATACAAGGTGAAAAATATAGGAAAAGGGGGACGGAATCACAACCGGCGGAGAGC
>DATDQD010000028.1:0-5887 GCA_035292425.1 Bacteroidota bacterium | reverse complement strand
AATCCGCGCCGTACGGCGCGGACGCGCCCTCCCTGCCGGATGTCCTTTCCGCACCGCCATCGGACTGGGTGAGTGAGACCCTGGAGGGGATGACGCCCGAGGAGAAAGTCGGCCAGATGATCTTCGTCCGCGCCTACGGCTATTTCCAGAACGACCGCGCCCCCCGCATGCGGCGCCTCTTCGAACTCGTGGAGAAGAAGAAAGTCGGGGGGATCTGCCTGTTCCAGGGGGACATCCACACGAGCGCCCTCCTGGTGAACCGCCTGCAGGAGCGCTCCGCGGTCCCGCTCCTCGTGGCGGCCGATTTCGAGTGGGGGGTGGCGATGCGTTTGCGCCGATCGACGCGGTTTCCGGAGGCGATGGCCCTCGGCGCCACGCGCGACACCTCGCTGGCGTTCGAGACGGGGAGGAGGATCGGCCGGGAGGCGGCGGTGATCGGCATCCGCCAGGTGTACGCGCCCGTCGCCGACGTGAACAACAATCCCGCCAACCCCGTCATCAACACGCGATCGTTCGGGGAAAACCCCGCGCTGGTCGCATCGATGGCCTCCGCCTTCGCCAGGGGGCTCCAGTCGCAGGGCGTGCTGGCCACCGCCAAACACTTCCCGGGCCACGGGGACACCGACGTCGATTCACACCTGGGCCTCCCGTTCATGCGGCACAGCCGCGGACGGATGGACAGCGTGGAGCTCGTTCCCTTCCGTTCCCTCATCCGCGCCGGGGTGGGCTCGGTCATGGTGGCGCATTGCGACATACCCTCCCTCGGTGGAAAGACCGGGGTCCCCGCGACGCTCTCGGGCGAGGCGATCGATTCGCTCCTCCTCAGGAGCATGGGCTTCCGGGGCCTGGTGGTCACCGACGCGATGGACATGACGGGCCTGACGCAAAATTTCGGACCGGATTCAGCCGCCGTCCTCGCGGTGGAGGCGGGCGTCGACGCCCTGCTCCTGCCGGATGACGTGGAGTCGGCGATGGAGGGGATCCTCGCGGCAGTCCGCAGCGGGAGGATCTCTCCGGAAAGAATCGACCGCTCAGTTAAGAAAATCCTGGCCATCAAGGAATGGGCCGGGCTTCACGAGACCGGCCCCGTGGACCTCGCCGCGGCGTCGTCGGTCATCGCGGCGGAGGGGAGTCTCCGGCTGGCGAGGGAGATCGCCCGGGCTTCGGTGACACTGTTAAAGAATGAAGCGGCGCTTCCGCTCGGCACCGGCAGGGGGCGGATCTTCCACGTCGTCGTGAGCGACATCGAGGATTACCGGACCGAGATCAACCGTCCGGACATCCCCTGGCCGAACGAACGGGTCGGCGATTACTATGCGGGCCTGATCAGGGCGCGGTGGAACCCCACGCAAACGGTCCGCGTCGACCCCCTGACGACCCCGGAGGTCCTCGATTCCCTCGCGATCCGGGCCGGCGGCTCCGCCACCGTCATCGTTTCCGTGTTTTCGAAAGCGAGGTCCGCGTACGGGACCCTGGGACTTCCGGCTCCGCTCATCGAAGGGATCGGAAAAATCATTTTAAGCAATCCCCGGAGCGTCGTCGTTTCGCTCGGCAGCCCCTACGTCCTCTCCGTCCTCCCGGGGGCCGCGGCGTACGTCGCCGCGTACTCCGACGCGGAGGCGTTGGCGGAGGCGACCGCGGAACTCCTCTTCGGCGAAACGCCGGCGCGCGGCCGGCTCCCGGTCACCATCCCGGAGATGTTCCCGTACGGCTCGGGGATCATCACGAACCAGCTCGCTCTGCGGCACGATACGCCCTCCGAAGCGGGGATCGACGCCCGATCGCTCGATCGGGTGGACTCGACGGTGTTCGCAGCGATCGCCGATTCGGCTTTCCCCGCCGCGCAGCTCGTGGCGGTGCGCGACAACGCGATCGTGATCGACAGGTCCTACGGGCATCTCACCTACGACCGCGAAGCCCCGGCCGTCAACGGCGCAAACCTGTTCGACATCGCCTCCGTGACGAAGGTGGTCGCCACCACCGCCGCGGTCATGAAACTGTTCGACGAGGGAAAACTCAGTCTCGACGACCGCGCGGCGAAGTTTATCCCGGGGTTCGATTCGGGGGCGAAGTCGAAGATCACGGTGGAACAACTCCTCAGGCACACCGCGGGACTGCCCCCGTTCAGGACATATTTTCTTACGTGCGCCACTCCCGAACAGACCCTCGATTCCGTCGTCCACACCGCCCTCGTGGCGAACCCGGGCGATACGACCATCTACAGCGATTTCGGTTTCATCCTTCTCGGGAAGATCACCGAAGCGGTCTCCGGCGCGCGTCTCGACCGGTACGTCGACTCGGTCTTTTACACGCCGCTCGGCATGACCCGCACGATGTACCTCCCCCCGGCGGAGGCGCGTGACAGCACCGTGCCGACGGAATACGATTCGGTGTACCGGCACCGGCTGGTATGGGGGGAAGTCCACGATGAAAACGCCCACGCGCTCGGCGGCGTGTCGGGCCACGCGGGTCTTTTTTCGACCGCTGAAGATCTCGCCGTATTTCTGCAGATGCTGATGAACGGCGGGACCTATGGGGGCGCGAGGTATCTCCGGCCGCAGACGGTGACGCTCTTCACCGGCAGGAGAGACACCGCGGAGGAACGCGGCCTCGGGTGGGATTTCGTTTCGACCTCCGGCTACACCTCCGCGGGCACGCTGTTCGGGCCGCTCTCGTACGGCCACACCGGGTTCACCGGCACCTCGGTCTGGGCCGACCCCGGAAAGAAAATTTTTGTTATATTGCTCACGAATCGGGTGTTTCCGACCCGAAACAACCAGAAAATCAGAAACGTCCGCCCGGCCGTCCATGACGCGGTCATGCGGGCGCTCGGGGCCCGGTAACCTCCAAATCCGCTTCAGGTACCATCGTTGATCCACCGGCCAACGCTGTCATCAAGACCAAGACCAAGCTCAAGACCAAGATCAAGACCAGAAAACTTCAATGAGAATCCCTAAATTCAAAAATGAAGCGCTTACCGATTTTTCAAAAAGATCCAACAGGCTGAAACAGGAGAAGGCCCTCGGCGACGTCAAAGGGAAATTCGGCCGGGAATATCCCAACATCATCGGCGGAGACCGCCTCACCGGCGGCGAGATGATCGCCTCACTGAACCCTTCGAACCCCTCCCAGGTCGTGGGATATTTCCAGAAGGGAACGCCGGAGGACGCGATGAAGGCCGTCGAGGCCGCGCTTGCCGCGTTTGGGAAATGGAAAAACGTCCCCCCGGAGAATAGAGCGGCGTACATTTTCCGAGCCGCGAAGGTGATGCGGAAAAAGCGTTTCGAACTGAACGCCGTCGAGATCCTCGAGGTGGGAAAGACCTGGATCGAGGCGGACGGCGACGTCGCGGAGGCGATCGACTTCTGCGAATTCTACGCGCGCGAGATGCTCCGCTACGCCGACATGAAGACCGCCATCCAGCTCCCGGGCGAGAAGAACGAACTGGTGTACATCCCCCTCGGCGTCGGGGCGGTCATCCCGCCGTGGAATTTTCCGCTGGCGATCCTCGCCGGCATGACGACGGCCGCGGTGGTCGCCGGGAACACCGTGGTGCTGAAGCCCTCCAGCGATTCGCCCATGACCGGTTTCGCGTTCATGGAAATTATGGACGAAATCGGCCTGCCGCCGGGCGTGGTGAATTTCGTCAGCGGCCCGGGGAGCGCGGTCGGCGACACGCTGGTGCGCCATCCCCGGATCCGGTTTATCTCCTTCACCGGCTCGAAGGAAGTCGGCATCCGTATCTACGAAGAGGGCGCGAAGGTTCGCCCCGGGCAGATCTGGCTCAAGCGGGTCGTCGCCGAGATGGGCGGCAAGGATTCGATTATCGTCGACCGGGAGACCGATCTGGACGAGGCGGTCGCGGGCGTGACGGTCGCGGCGTTCGGGTTCCAGGGCCAGAAATGCTCGGCGTGTTCGCGCGCAATCGTCGACGCGAAAGTCTACGACCGCTTCATCGAATTGCTGAAAAAACGGGTGGAGACGATCACCGTCGGCCCGGCGCAGGACCTCGGCAACTTCATGGGCCCGGTCGTCAACAAAGGATCGATGGAGAAAATCCTCGGCTACGTGGAAACGGCCGTCAGGGAGGGCGGCAGGCTCATCACGGGTGGAATGCGCGCCCAGGGCGAGGGGTATTTCATCGAACCCACCGTCATCGCCGACGTCGATCCGAAGGGTACGATCTCCCAGGAGGAGATCTTCGGGCCGGTCCTCGCCGTGATCAGGGCGAACGATTTCGACCACGCGCTTGAAATCGCCAACAACACCGAGTTCGGGCTGACCGGGGCGGTGTACACCCGGAACAAAAAGAAACTCGAAAAGGCCCGCAGGGATTTCTTCTGCGGCAACCTCTACCTCAACCGCAAATGCACCGGCGCCATGGTCGGGGCGCATCCCTTCGGCGGCTTCAATATGAGCGGCACGGATTCCAAGGCGGGGGGCCAGGACTACCTCGGCCTCTTCCTGCAGGCGAAATCGATCGCGACGAAGAAAAAATAACAGTGACCGGATGAAAATTCACGAGTACCAGGCAAAGGAAATACTGAAGAACTTCGGAGTGGCCGTTCCGAACGGCCGCGTGGCATTCACGGTGGCTGAGGCGGTTTCAGCCGCCACTGAAATCGCCGGGAGCGTCTGGGTCGTGAAGGCCCAGATCCACGCGGGAGGCAGGGGGAAGGGCGGCGGCGTGAAGGTCGCGCGCTCGATCGACGAGGTGAGGGAATTGTCCTCGCAGATCCTCGGGATGAGACTCGTCACCCACCAGACGGGGCCGGAGGGAAGGACCGTCAGGCGTCTCCTCGTCGAGGAGGGTATCTCCATCGCGCGGGAGCTCTACATCGGGATCACCCTCGACCGCGCCCGGTCGAAGAACGTCGTCATGGCGTCGACCGAGGGCGGCGTCGAGATCGAGAAGGTGGCCGCGGAAACCCCCCACCTTATCCTAAAGGAGGTCGTCGACCCGGCCATCGGGTTCCGCGATTTCCAGTCGCGGAGGCTGGCGTTCGGTCTCGGGGTCACGGGCGACGCCTTTAAAAATCTGGTGAAATTCCTCGGCGCCCTCTACCGGGCGTACCAGGAAACCGACGCTTCGCTGGCGGAGATCAACCCCCTCGTGATCACGACCGACGGTCGCGTCCTGGCGCTCGACGCCAAAGTGAATTTTGACGACAACGCGCTCGACCGCCACCGGGAGTTCCAGGGACTTCGAGACCTCGACGAGGAGGAGCCGCTGGAAATCGAAGCGTCGAAATCGAATCTCAACTACATCAAGCTGGACGGCAACGTCGGCTGCATGGTCAACGGGGCGGGGCTGGCGATGGCCACGATGGACATCATCAAGCTGGCCGGCGGCGAGCCCGCGAACTTCCTCGACGTGGGCGGCGGGGCGAACGTGGAGACCGTCTCGAACGGTTTCCGGATCATCCTCTCCGATCCGAGCGTGAAGGCGGTGCTGATCAATATTTTCGGCGGGATCGTCCGGTGCGACAGGGTCGCGCAGGGGGTGGTCGAGGCCGCGCGGCGGGTCCATGTCAGCGTCCCGGTGGTCGTCCGCCTCGAGGGGACCAACGCCGTCGAGGCCCGAGAAGTCCTCGCGGATTCCGGGCTGAATTTCGCGGTGGCAACGAGCCTCCAGGACGCGGCCGGCAAGGTGACGGCCGCGATCCGGAGCAACTAGGCCGCCGGTGACCATGACCGCCGCCGGAATGAACGTCTCGCGGGTCGTCTCCCTCAGGAACGTCCGGCATCCCTACGCCAGGCGCATCCTCGCGAACCTGGAAGGAAAAGACCCGCTGCGGGTCTTTGCCTCGGGACCGTCGGAACTGAGGAAATCCATCCGCGGGCTGAGCGCCGCACAGATGCGCCGGAGGCCGGGCCGGGGGAAATG
>DATDQD010000027.1:0-3924 GCA_035292425.1 Bacteroidota bacterium | reverse complement strand
CGCGGAACCGTGGAAGTTCATCAAGACTGACCGGGCAGCGGCGGCCGCGACCATCGCCGTGTGCCTCCGGCTGGCGAGGGCGCTGGCGATTTACGTCGAACCGGTCCTCCCCTCGACCGCCGCGCGCATCTGGAACATCCTCCGTCTGCCGGGGAAGGTCACCGACGCGGGGTGGGAAAGCGCGTTCGCCGGATCCATTCCCGGCGGGCACGGACTGGGAAAACCGGAAATACTCTTCACAAAGATTGAGGACAGCGTGATCCAGGATATTTTGTCGAAACTTCCCGCCGCGGCGCCGCCCGCCGCCCCTGCGGTGATCGCGGAAGCGGGGATCGGGGATTTCAAAAAAATCAATTTCAGGGTGGCCCGCATAGTCTCGGCCGAGAAAGTGGCAAAATCGGAGAAGCTCCTGAAGATCACCGTGTCGCTCGGGTCGGAGGAGAGGCAGGTGATCGCGGGGATCGCGAAACACTACGAGCCGGAGTCGCTCATCGGGAAGAAGGTCATCATCATCGCCAATCTCAGACCGGCGAAGCTGATGGGTCTCGAGTCGCGCGGGATGATCCTCGCCGCAAGCGACGATGCCGGAAATCTCACCCTGTTGACGCTGGACGGGGATATTGCGGAGGGAAGTATCGTAAAATAGCGACTTACGCCTGTTTTCCCGAAAAATGTGAGCGCCGCTATTGACAGTATTCGGGAATTTCATTACCCTTTATGGTTCGTCGAAATTAAAGCAATAATCCATCTCATCTATCATTCACGAACGGAGATTTCTATGAGCATTTCTCGTTCACCATCCCCGAGACTCCTCCTCGCTGCCATCCTTTCGACGGCGATCGTCTCGATGTTCCTTTGGATCGGCTGCGACCAGCCCCAGGACACGCCGAACGCGGGCGTTCCCGATCAGCACGCGCAAGTCCTCGACAAGGAGAATCCCCAGGTCCGGTTGGTCATGGATCTTCAGGACCGCCACACCGATGACCTCATGTCGGTTCCGGGCGTCGTCGGGACGGCCACCGGGCTTGCGCCCGACGGCCGCATAGCGATTCTCGTCTATCTGAAAGAGGCGCCGAAAGTCCCCGTGAAGGGCATAGGGATTTCGGCCGCGGGCATCCCATTGGAAATTGACGGCGTTCCCGTCGTCACCGAGGTCACGGGCGAATTCCACGCGATGGCCGGCGGCAGCGGAGTGAGCCACAAGGCAAAGCAGACACCGCCCATCCAGCTCGGCACCTCGGGCGGGTGGAGGTACGACCTCGCCAACGGATACTGCTGCGGCGGCACGCTGGGCTCGCTGATTAACAAGGGCGGCGCCCAGTATGTCCTGAGCAACTATCACGTCTTCTGGGCCGATATTGTGAACGGCGGCAATGGACGCGTTGCGACGGCAGGGGATCCTGTCGTCCAGCCCGGTCTCATCGATGTCGGCTGTGTTGCTGCCAACGCGCAGAACGTCGCGACCCTCTCCGGCTCCGGCAGTCTCCCAGGCGCCAACGTCGACGCCGGCTACGCCCAGGTGATCTCCGGGATGGTCAGGACCGACGGGGCAATCCTCGAGGTGGGAACAATTTCGGCCACTACCCAGGCCGCGGCCCTGAACCAGGCCGTCAAGAAGAGCGGCAGGACCACCGGTCTCAGTCGGAGCAAGGTGAGCGGCCTGAACGCCACGGTCAGCATCGCCTATGACAACGAATGCGCAGGCGGAGCGGCTTTCACGAAGACGTTTACCGGGCAGATCGTGATCGCCAACAGGGGTTCAAAGTTCCTCGCCGGTGGTGATTCCGGTTCGCTGATGGTCCAGGACGTGACCACTAACCCGCGGGCCGTGGGTCTTCTTTATGCAGGAAGTTTCACCTCGGCGATCGCCAACCCGATCAATGCTGTGCTGAGCTGGGCCGGGGCCACGATGGTCGGTAACTGAGCGTCCGCCAGCTGCACGTGAACATGACCACCACCCGCCGGCGCTGAACCGGCGGGTGTTTTTGTTTTCCCGTATGATAGACAGCCGATCTCCCCGACGAAAGGCGCCGCGGATACCATGCGGCGGCATGCGCGGCCCCTTTGCTGCGCTCGCCATCACCGCTTTGACCGTTGCCGGAGCGCCGGGCTGCGGGGATGACCGTCTCGAACCGGTCCAACAGGAGGAAATGAAACCAAGACGTCCCATTTCTCAAGTCCTGAACGACAACGTCTCCCGGCTGATGAAGATCGAGGGGGTGGTGGGTGTCTATGAGGGAATGCTCGACGAAGGCGGGCCCTGTATCACGGTCATGGTGAAAAACGACCGGCCGGGTTTGAAACAGGACCTCCCTGCTGTGCTGGAAGGGTATCCCCTCCGATTGGAAATCGGCGGAGAAATCAAGCCGATGCGCTGAACCGGCCCCCTGTGCTGAACCCGCATTACCCTACCACTTCACGTTCAACCGTGCGAAATATTCCCGGACTTCCCGCCGGGCGGCGAGCATCGTTACCTCCGACCTGAGATCGATAGGATTAAGATCGTCCGTCAGCGCCCTTCGTCCCGCAGTTTCGGGACTGAACCGGTTGTCCCAGGCGTGGGCGATTGCGTACCCCGGTCCGTATCTCCAGTCGGGATCCAGATCCACGTTGCCTTCGGGGTCCGGGATTCCCCCGAGATCGCGGTCACCGGCGAGGAGTATCAGGTTCCCGAGCCGGTCGGGAGGCTCGGCCATCGGGAGGGCGAGGACATCACGGAACGGGATCCTGAGCGTCCCGGCTATATCGAGGACCAGGGGGTCCCGCCATCCGAGGGAGATCACGTTCACGGCCAGTATGCCCCCGTCGTTCAGGACCGATTTCGAGAGCCCGAACGCTTCCGCCGTGACCAGGTGGAAGGGGATCGAACTGCTTCCGTACGCGTCGATGAGCACAATGTCGTACTTCTCCGCGGTTGTCGCGAGATAACGCCTGCCGTCTGTTTCATAAACCGCGCCGCCTGCCCCGTCGAGGTCGAAATATTCCCGGGCCATCGCAATGACCTCCGGGTCGATTTCCACCGCATCTACTTCCCATCCCGCATCGGTGTAACAGCGGACCAGCGACCCGCCCCCGAGCCCGATCAGCAGCATCCTCCCGGGCCGTGAAAAGTACCGTTTCGGAATTTCCATCACCGCGGTATAGGGAAGTGTGGATTGGCGCGTGGCGGTATCGATCCGGGAATGTATGCCGCGGTCGATCAGAAAATGCCTTCCGTCCGGGTTGTCGAAGATGCGGATCTCGGCATAGGGACTCTGCCTGACGGCGATGAGGCCGTTTTCGGGATCCGCTCGTTCCACCGGCGAGACGACGAGGGCCGCCAGGCCCACTATTCCGAAAACAAGCGATTGGACGATCACCTTGCCGGTCCCGCGCTCCGCAATATATCCGGCACCGGCCGTCAGCAGAAGCAGCGTCCCGAGGACGGTCGTGAGCAGGAAGACCCCGAGGTTGGGGATGAGATAGAAACCGGTCAGGAGGGCCGAGGCGACGCTGGCAATCGTGGACAGGGCGAACAACCTGCCGGACGTGCGGCCCGCCTGTTCGACGGCGGTGAGCGTGAGCCGTATGGCATACGGCGTCACCGCCCCGAGGATCATAAGGGGGACGAAGAAAAGTATCGCCGACGAGCCGATGATCGCCCCCCGTATTTCCCACCCCGACACCATCCCGATCACCGCGGTCTGCATCCAGGGAATCGCGACGATCCAGGCCCCGGCGATGCCCATCAACGAACAGAGCCGGCGGTAAGAGCCGAACCTGTCGGCCCAGCTCCCGCCGATCAGGTACCCGATGGCCAGCGCCGCGAGCGTTACCGTGATCAGCGCGGACCAGAGGAAGAGACTCACCCCGAAATGCGGGCCGAGGATCCGCGTACCGAGGATTTCGAGCGCGAGGACGGATGCTCCAGCGACCGCCACGATG
>DATDQD010000026.1:0-5086 GCA_035292425.1 Bacteroidota bacterium | reverse complement strand
CGTTACGGCAGAGAATCCGGAAAGGCGGGTGACCCTGTTCTGGTGGGGTACCATCGTCCTGCAGGCCGGGTTGATCATTCTCCTTGGACTGGAGAAATACGACCTCTTCACAATTCTGTCGCTGGTTGTCATTGGCATCGGAGCCGGCATCGTCCTGAAGCAGCCTGTCTCCGGAGCGATCTTTCTTATACCGCTCTCCCAGCCAATCCGCCTTCAGATCATCCCCGGATCTGCGGGGATATCGTTCGAATACGTCGTTATCCCGGTCATCTTTGTGATGTACCTCTTATGGAAGGTTGAACGCCTTGATTTTGGCATCACCGGGAAGGGCCTCCTACTTCCCGGCGCGCTCCTGATCTTCATCGCTTTCGTATCGCTTATCATCAGCGGCGGCACGATCGGCTATGAAAAGATTCTCCCCGGCGTGGGAACGCTTTATCACCTCGTCCTCGCCGGCCTGCTCTTCGTTCTGATCGTCGAATGGATCAACGCCGAACAGAAGATCCTGCAGATTGTGTTTACGCTGGTGGTCAGCTCGATGGTGGTCGGCGTCGGGGGCTTGATTGAATACTTCGTCTCCCTCCCCTTCGCCGGATATTACTACAGGATCAGCTCTTTCTTCGGGACATTCCTCCAGTCCGGAGCCGGCGGGAACCCCAACGCCTTGGGCGCTTACCTGGCGATCACGGGACTGGTCGGTCTTTCATTCAGGAATGATTTCAGGGGAACGAGGCGATTGTGCGTGTATCTCTCTGTGCTGATCACCTTGATCGCGCTTATTCTGACGGCCTCGCGCAGCGCATGGCTTGGTTTTTTCCTCGGAGCATTATATCTGGCGGTCAGATGGGACCGGAAGCTGCTCCCGTTCCTGATCCCGGTGCTCGTCGCAGCCGCAGCGTACCTCCTCACCATGCCCAGGCTGATGGAGCGGTTATTCAGCATCATCGAAATAGTGCGGGAACCCAACGTCCTTGATGTCTTCTCGCGGATCGATCATAACAAGCTTGACTGGGATTACATCCGGAATTACGGCTTCGCCGGATACAACATCGACATTGTTGCTGGCGCGCTTCGGGTAACATCCTGGATCGCCGGCCTCGAGGCCTTCATGCATCATCTTTGGATCGGTGTCGGACTCCAGATGAATATTTATTACTACGGATTCCGGACCGCTGAAAACATATTTCTCGATATTGCGGTCATGACGGGCGTCTTCGGACTGCTGGTCGCGGGCTGGATGGTCGTCCGGATACTGTACATGACCCGGAGCATAGGAAAAAAAGGCGATTCGATTCACACCGGGTCCCTCCACCCGGCTATCTGTGCGGTCCTGGTCTGCCTCCTTGTCGTAAGTCTGACGGGTTCGGTCTTATTTCACATGAAATTGTTATTCATACTCTCCATTCTTTTTGCGTGCCTTCAGCGGCGGTTCTCATGGATCAGAGTGAAACCGGGCCAGCGATCATCCTCGTGACCCACGAGTATACGGCCTCCGGGGCCCCCGGCTATCTCCTAGACCTGCTGAAGGAATGCCCGGGGCTCTTCCGAAAGTTTTATCTTATCGGCCCGCCGTCCGGTTCGACGATAGGGAAATTTGAGGAGATGCCGGCGGTACGGATGATACGCCTCAAATCGATCGAATGGTTGTATGCCTTCCGCGATCATCACCTCGGTAAACTGGCATTCCTGCCGGTGAGGGTGTTCATCAACGTCTTTCTCTGCATCAGGCTCTTCCTGGTATTCAGGAAGATTGACGCTCCAGGTATCTACCTCAACTCCATCGCGGCAAGGTATGCTGCGATACCGGCCCGGATCTCGGGGAAAAAAGTGTATTGGCATCTTCACGAATTTGGGGTCGGCGGGAGGCTCGCAGGCCGCACCCTGAGATACTTTGTCGCCTCCTGCGCAGACGTCGTGATCTGTAATTCGAGGGCAACGCTGTCGTGGTGGATGTCGTCTCTCCCCGGCGTCGAGTATCTCATGATCTACAATCCGATCCCCGAAAGTGTTCACAGCCCCGTGGGTGGTATTCATCGGTTCGATCTGGTCTACGTCGGTCGGATATCGGAAGAAAAAGGATTTTCGCACCTCCTCCTGGCATTGAAGATCCTGAAGGCCGGGGGGCAAACCCCTTCACTCGGCGTCCTCGGGAAATTTTCCACGGACCGGTACAGGGACACTGTCCGCCTCATGCTCCGGTCGGCCGGAATGGAAGCCCAGGTGACATTCCGGGATGAAGAGACGCGGTCTCTCGATATGTTCAGTTCCGGGAAAGTGACGGTCGTGCCGTCCCTGCACGAAAGTTTTGGCCGGGTCGTCGTAGAGTCCATGATCTGCGGAACCCCGGTGATTGCATCTCGTGTCGGAGGAATCCCCGAAATTATCCGGTCCGGCAGGTTGGGGCTGCTCGTCGAACCCGGAAATCCGCAGATGCTTGCATCGGGGATCGAACAGCTCCTGCTCGACGGGGAGCTACGGAGATCGATCGCCGCCGAGGCGAAGGGTTTTGTCGAGGAAACTTTCGGGCGGGGGAAATTCCGGGAACAACTGCGATCATTGTTCGGGGCATCATCGATTCAACACGGACCAGGTCGGACAGGGATATGAGTCATCCGATCGTTTCCGCGATTATTGTCACCTATAACAGTTCCGGATATCTCCGTGGCGTTCTGGAAAGTTTGACCGACCAGGTGAGCGAACCGAGATTGGAAATCATCGTCGTGGATAACGGCTCGGCCGATGATAGCTGTGAGATCGTCGCATCGGGATATCCCGGGGTACGGCTCGTCAGGATGGGAAAAAACGTCGGATTTGGGATCGGATGCAACGAGGGGGCAAAACTCGCCGGTGGGGATTTTCTCCTTTTCGTGAACAGCGATGTCATTCTCCACGGAAATCCGCTGCCCGCGATCCTCGAAGAATTCGGGAAGCACGGAGACATCGGAATCATCGGGTGTCAGCTGCGCAATCCGGATGGAACCCGGCAGCCATCGGGATTTCGCCGCCCCGGCCTTTTCATGAGATTACTCCAGCTGTCGGGATTAAAAAAGATGATCCTAGGCATCCGGCCCTCCATACGCGCTACCGACGGCGCCTGGACGGAGGCTGATTTCGTGTCCGGTGCATTCATGATCATTTCCCGCCGGTTCTTCGTTGATCTGGGGGGGTTTGATGAACGATATTTTATGTACCTTGAGGATGCTGACCTGTGCTATCGTTCGGGACTTCGGGGCAAAAAAACACTCATATACGGGACGGACGCCGTCATCCACCACGGCCGTCATTATGAAGTATTGGAGAACCCTTTTGTATTCTACCATTCGAATCGCGGCCAAATTATTTTTTATAAAAAATTTTTCAGTCCCTGGAAATGGTACACCCTCTCGGCGATGAGCCTGTTCTTCTATTCCTTCTCATTTGTGTGGTCTCAGATCGTGAGGCCGCCCGCGGAGGCGAGGGATGCGCTGAGAAAGACCATCGCCCTTTACAGGGAAAATATGTTTTCCCGGTCTCTTCCATCCTGACTCCGGGGAACGGTCATGCTTGAAGTGATCTTCTGGATCTGCTCCGTTCTGGTGCTCCATACCTACTTTCTCTATCCGCTCATCGTGCTGATATGGCACGCGATCGGAAGGAAATCCGCGGTGCCCCCGGTCGATCATACACCCTCGGTAAGTATCGTTCTTGCGGTCTACAATGAGGAAGCGATTATCCTGGAGAAAATTGAAAACCTGAAAAACCTCGATTATCCCGCAGACCGCCTGGAGATTCTGATCGGTTCCGACGGTTCCTCCGACAACACCAATACACTGCTCGGCAAACACTGCGGGGCGGGTTGCAAGATCTTTAGATTCGGCCCGAGACGGGGGAAACCGAGCGTAATCAACGACATTGTCGCTGAGGCCAGAGGAGATATTGTGGTCCTGACCGACGCAAATACGAGGTTTTTCCCCGATACGATCAGGGAGCTGGCGTCTCCCTTCGCCGATCCCGCCGTCGGTGCGGTATCCGGAGAGCTCAATCTCTACACGAATGAAGATTCCGTCGGGGGTAGGGGCGAGGTGACGTATTGGCGGTATGAGAATTGGTTGAAAGAGAAGGAAAGCGAAATATTCTCTACGATCGGCGCCGCCGGCGCCGTGTATGCGGTCAGAAGGGTGTTGTTTGTTCCTCTTCCCACGGCGAAAAGTGTTGTTGATGATCTTCTTGTTCCATTGCGCGTGGTGAAAGCCGGCTACCGCACAATTTACCGCAAGGAGGCAAGAGCGGAAGAGCGGGTGACCGGCAGAGTCGGTGGAGAGTTCCAGCGCAAAATCCGGATCAGCGCGTCGAATTTCAACACAATCTCCGATATCGCACCATTACTCCACCCTCGCTACCATTTTGTATCTTTTGCCCTCTGGTCCCACAAGATCATCCGGTGGTGTGCGCCGTTTTTACTCCTGACCATGGTGTGCGCCAGCGGAATACTGGCCTGGAAATCGGCGTTTTTTCTCGGCCTTGTCTACGGTGAAATCGTTTTTCTGATCCTCGTGCTCATGGGAGTTTTCGCGGAAAAATTCCGGATCCGCATCGGAATTCTCAGCTTTCCATATTATTTTATCGCAATGAATGCGGCGCTGCTACTGGGGTTTTTCAGGTTCTTACGGCAGGGTCAACCGCCGACGTGGACGGTAGTCCGGTGAATGACAGATGAAGGATCAGGCTCGGTCATATTTCATAGATTTCATGACGATCAACCTCGCGTGGACGGTCTACTTCTTCACGCGCGTGCGCGGCGGGCTCTTCCCGAACGCCGTCGAGCCCGATTTCCTGGTGCCGATGCTCGCCGTCTGGATCTACTGGACGGTCGTCTTCTTCCTCTTCGGCCTCTACAGGCCGTGGTACGGGAAATCCCGGTTCGACGAGCTGGCGACGGTCTTCAGGGCGACGCTCTTCGGTGTCCTGCTGCTGTTCTTCATGATCTTCATCGACGACCAGGGCGTCGGCGGACCCGTGTACACCCGTCTCCTCATCCTGGTCTACTGGATGCTGATGCTCGGGCTGGTGGGAGGGGGGCGGCTTCTGCTGCACACGCTCTTCCGGC
>DATDQD010000025.1:0-12465 GCA_035292425.1 Bacteroidota bacterium | reverse complement strand
GGAGGGCCATCCTGAGCGTGCTGGTGAAGATTACGGCCCTCACGCTCATCCTGGGGTTCGCGATGAACGCCCTGCCCGAGGCGATGCTAAAGGACCATATCGAGTACATGCTCCGTTTCCTCGGCGAGCATTACGTCGGCGTCTGGTTCGGACCCGTCGTCGGTCTGGCCCTGGGCTTTCTTTTGATCTCTGCCGGCAACACCGCGATCAACGCGCTGATGTCCCTGCAGTTCCTGATGTCGGCGGACCGGGAACTTCCTTCCGGGCTGCGCAAGCTCAACAGGTACGGCGTGCCATACAATGCGCTCGGGGTCGCCGTCGCCTTGCCCGTGATTGTGCTGGTTGTGGAAGGGGACGTCCTCGCGCTCGCTTCGCTGTATGCCATCGGCGTCGTGGGCGCGATCCTCATCAATATATTCTCCACCGGCATCAACCGTTCCCTGCAGATCCCGGCAGGCATCCGGATCATGATGATCGGCTCGGCCTCGGTGCTCTTCCTCGTCGAGATCACGATCGCCGTCGACAAGACCCAGGCGTTGGTCTTCGCCCTGGCGGTGATCGCCATCGGCATGACCGCCCGCGCCGTCACGAACCGCCGGCTGATGCTCGCGGCGGCTCCCGCTGCGCCCGGCGCGGCGCCGGTCCCCGCCGGCGGGATGGCCCGGCCCGTCAGGGCGATTCCTCCCGGGGGGAAACGGATCCTGGTTGCCGTCCACGAGCTGAGCGAGAGCCTCCTCCGCCGCGTCTGCGAGGAGACCGAATCGCAGACATCCTTCCTCTATGTCCTGAACCTCCGGCAGCTCTCCGTCTCCGGTGATCTGCCCGAGTCGGTGGCGGGCGACCTCCCCGTGCACACGGAGTGGATCCACCGCATCTGTGAAAAATACGACCTCCCCTACAAGGTGATCACGGGCATCACGCCCGAAGTGGGATATACGATCGCCGAGCAGGCGGCAACGCTGGGAGTCGACAAACTGATCCTCGGAACGACGAAGAGGAGCCTGGTGGAGCAGGCGCTGAGAGGAGACGTCATCAGGACGGTGTCCGAACTCCTTCCCGACGAAATACAGCTCGCGATTTACAGGAATTAGTTCAAACGGGAAACGTCCGGGCGGAGCCGGGATGAGGCCCCCCGGGGGAGAGGGCGTTTATGCCTTGGAGAGTTCCCGGATGCGGGTTTCGATCTGTTCGATGTCGATCGGTTTGCGGAGTATTCCGAAGACGCCGATTTTACGGGCCTCTGAAAGGATGCGTTCGTCCTGGAACCCGGTGATGAAGAGGAATGGAAGCGATGCGGTGTCCGGTGATGCCTTCACCTGCTTGAACATTTCGAAACCGCTCATCCTCGGCATCACGATGTCTGAGATGATCACGTCCGGGGAGAATGTTTTCAACTTCTCGAGCCCCTCCTCGCCGTTTTCAGCCGTCACCACCTCGTAATTGTCCATCTCGAGGAGGTCGCGGACAAGCTCGGCAAATCCCGCCTCGTCGTCAACGAGAAGAATCTTCCGGCGTTTTTTTTCTTGAGGCATCGTTTCCCCGTTTGTTGGAAATGAATGCGAAAATATAGGTATTGCCCCCCGAAGAATCAAGTGGGCCCAGGAAAGGGCCTCCGGGAGGCTCGCACCCTCCCCGATTCACTTCAGGAGAAGCATTTTCATGGTTTCGCGCTCCCGGATCCCCCTGAAGAGAGCGATGGGGGGGGGAGAGCATGATGGGGTGTTCCATCCCCGCCGGCGGAGGCGGATGACCCGCGGCACCCTACCAGGCCGTTCCCGACCTCAGGATGGCCACGACGACGTATCCCGCGAGAAGCGAGGCGATAATGGCGATCCGTATGGCGGCATCTTTCGACATGGCGCCCGTAAGGTACAGAAAATCGTCTGATTTCCAAAGCTGTGGGGGCGGATGTTGCATCCTTTTGGGAAGGTCGCTATCTTAGAGCCGCTTTTCATTCACCCCGTCATACTGAAAGGATATTCCATGCTGAGGCATACCACGATCGTCCTGGCGATTCTCCTCTTCCCCGTGTTCCCGGGGCCGGCCTCCGCGGCGCCCGCATCCGCAGGCGACACGACGACCGCCGCCGATACAATCGCGAAAAAAGACATCAAGTGGGACGTGACTGCCGCCCACGGCCCGTCGCGTGAGATCGATTTCGAAACGAGCGAGGGGACCTGGATGGCGGTCGACGTCAGCCCGGACGGGAAGAGTGTCGCCTTCGACCTGCTCGGCGACATTTACAATGTCCCGATGGCCGGCGGAGACGCGACGCTGCTTTCCGGCGGACCCGCCTACGAGACCCAGCCGAGGTACAGTCCCGACGGGAAGTGGATCTCCTTCACCAGCGACCACGACGGCGTCGAGAACATCTGGATGATGCGGCGCGACGGCTCGGACCGCAAGCAGATCTCGCACGAGAAGGAGCGGCAACTGAACAACGCCGTCTGGTCCCCGGACGGCCGGTATATCGTGGCAAGGAAGCATTACCGCAACACCCGGTCCCTCGGGTCCGGCGAAATGTGGATGTATCACATCGCCGGGGGCGACGGGCTCCAGCTCACGACGCGGCGAAACTGGGAGCAGGATGCCGGCGAGCCGGCCCTCTCCCCGGACGGCCGGTACCTCTATTACAGCGAGGACGTCAGCGCGGGGGGCGGATTCCAGTACAATAAAAACCCGCACGGAGTCATCTACGTGATCAAGCGCCTGGACAGGGAGACGGGCAAGACGGAGTCCCTCATCACGGAGGAAGGGGGATCGGTCCGGCCCCAACCTTCACCGGACGGGAAAACCGTCGCGTTCGTCCGCCGCGTCGGCCTCAGGACCGTTCTCTTCCTGAACGATATCGAGAGCGGGGTCCAGACCCCGATCTACGACGGCCTGAACCGCGACGCGCAGGAAACATGGGCGATCTTCGGCGTCCATCCGGGGTTTTCCTGGACGAGGGACGGAAAGTTCATCGTCATATCGGCCGGCGGCCTTCTCCGGAAGATCAACGTCGCGACGAAGGATGTCGCCACGATACCGTTCCGCGCGAAAGTCCGGCAGACCATCACCGACGCGGTGCTGACCCCCCAGGAGGTCTCCCCGGAGCGGTTCGACGTGAAGATGCTTCGCTTCACGACCGTGTCGCCCGACGGGAAATCGGTCGTCTATACGGCGCTCGGCAACCTTTACATCAAGAGACTCCCTGACGGAAAACCGAAACGCCTCACGAACGACGACACAAATTTCGAGCTCTTCCCCTCCTTCTCGCCCGACGGCCGGTGGATCGTTTACGCCACATGGAACGACGCCGGGCTGAGCGCCATCCGGAAGGTCAGCGCGGACGGGTCATCCCCGAAGAAACTGACAACCGCGCCCGGACATTACGTGGAACCGAAATTCTCGCCGGACGGATCGAAAATCGTCTACCGGCGGACGGGCGGCGACAACCTCCGGGGCACGGCATGGTCGCGCGAGACGGGAATCTACTGGATCCCTGCCGGCGGCGGAAAGGGGACGCTGATCACCGGGGAAGGGTCCGAACCGGTGTTCACGCCATCCGGCGACAGGGTATACCTCTCCTCGGGCGAGGAGAGTAAGTCGGCCCTCGTCAGCGTGGGATTGAAGGGAGAAGACCGGAGGGTGCATTTCACCTCCGATAACGCCGCGCAGTTCCTACCGTCGCCGGACGCTCGCTGGATGGCGATCGTCGAACGGTTCAACGTCTACATTTCGGTGTTCCCGAAGACCGGCAAAGCGGTCCAGATCGGTCCATCGGCATCCGAGTTCCCCCTGAAGAAAGTTTCGCGCGATGCGGGATATTACCTCAACTGGTCCCCCGACAGCAGGCGACTCTACTGGTCGCTGGGCCCGGTGCTCTACTCCCGCGACCTCACGAAAACATTCGCCTTCGTGGAGGGGGCCGTGGACAGCATCGTCGACAAACCCGATACGACGGGGATCGAGATCGGCTTTTCCGCCCCGACCGACATTCCCTCCGGCTCGATCGCCCTGACGGGCGCGACGGTCATCACCATGAAGGGGGATGAGCTCCTCCGCGACGCCACTGTGCTGGTTGAACGGAACAGGATCAGGGCGATCGGCGGACGAAGTTCCGTCGTCGTCCCGGCCGGGGCGAAGGTGATCGACGTCAGCGGGAAATTCATCATTCCCGGCCTGATCGACGTGCACGCGCACATCTCCACCGGGAGCGACCATATCACGCCCCGGACGCACTGGGGATATTACGCGAACCTCGGGTTCGGGGTGACGACCGCCCACGATCCGTCCTCCAACACCGAGACGGTCTTTTCGAATTCGGAAATGATCCGGGCGGGGCTGCTGACCGGGCCCAGGCTTTATTCCACCGGCTCCATCCTCTACGGCGCTGAGGCGCCGTTCAAGGCGATCATCAGCGGCTACGACGACGCCCTCTCGCATCTCCGCCGTCTCAAGGCGGTGGGGGCGTTCAGCGTGAAGAGCTACAACCAGCCGCGCAGGGACCAGCGGCAGCAGGTCATCGAGGCCGCGCGTCAGCTCGGCATGATGGTCTACCCGGAGGGAGGGTCCACCTTCTTCTGGAACATGTCGATGATCCTCGACGGCCACACCGGCATCGAACACTCCCTCCCGGTCTCCCCGCTGTACAAAGACGCGCTCACCCTGCTCGGTAAGGGCCGTACCGGGTACACCCCGACGCTCATCGTATCATACGGCGGCCTCTGGGGCGAGAACTACTGGTACATGGCCTCGAACGTCTGGGAGAACCGCCGGCTTCTGAGCTTTACACCCCGGGAAGTCGTCGAGTCGCGGTCGCGGAGGCGGTTGATGGCGGCCGAGGATGACTTCAACTTTATCGAGAACGCCCGCGCGGCGAAGGCCGCCCTGGCTGCGGGGACCCAGGTTCAGCTCGGCGCCCACGGACAGCTCCAGGGGCTCGGGGCCCACTGGGAATTATGGATGTTCGTGCAGGGCGGGATGACCCCGATGGAGGCGCTCCGCTCCGGCACGCTCTCCGGGGCCCGGTACCTCGGCATGGACGCCGACCTTGGATCGCTGGAAGCGGGGAAACTCGCCGACATGGTGATCCTCGACGCCAACCCGCTCGACGACATCCGGAACAGCGAATTGATCTTCGGGGTCATGAAAAACGGCAGACTCTATGACGGCGCGCGGATGGACGAAATCGGGAACCACCCGGCAAAGCGGGCCGGTTTTTACTGGGAATAGTCGTACATTAACGGCATGAAAACACACCTGAAAATGCTCTGCGTCGACGACAACGCCGACCTCCTGAAAAACCTCGCCCAGCAGTTCATCGCGGAGGATTTCGATGTGGAGACCGCGGTGGACGGCCTGGACGCCATGGAAAAAATCGGGGCGAACCACTACGACATCATCCTCCTCGACCTGAAGATGCCGGGGCTCGACGGGATCGGAGTGTTGAAGGAGATGAAGGCGATGAATAAGAATCCGCACGTCATCGTCCTCACTGCCGTGATCGACGTGCCGACCGCCCTGGAATGCATCAAGCTCGGCGCGCGGGATTACGTCTCAAAGCCATACGATCCGGAGGACCTCCTCCACGTCGTGATCAAGGTCTTGGGGTCGTAGCGGCAGGATTTGGCGGAGTGACCAGGCTGTCGATGTTCCCCAGGTTCTCCCGTTCCCTGTTGTACTGGGTGTTTCCCCGGCCGAACTTGTAGGGATTGTAGGCAGGCCTGGCCGAGTCCCTGCGGAGGCTGTCGAGCCTCGCCTGCTCCCTCCGCCTCTCGGAGGGTCGTTTACAACCGCCGTGGAGAACCGGCGAGAGCAGCAAAATCAGGACGAGGAAGAGCGGCGAAATCGCCCTCCCCATCACCGCGACCCTCGCGGCGGGGCCTGCGTCAGTTCGCGGGATGTTCAGGGCTTTCGTCGGCGCGGGATTTCTTACGGTACATGATGCCCACCGGGATGATGACGCAGTACCCGATGACCAGGAGGATGGGGGCGGCCGTGAGCGGCAGGAACCCCTCGACGGTTTTTTCCGCAAGGGCGAGATACCCCAGGATGATCACGATGACCCCCGCCAGGAGGATCATGTAATTCTCCCGCGCAAACGGAAATATCTCTTCTTTCCTTGTTTTTCTCGACTGTCTGGCCTTTTCGATTTTTGCCATGCTTGCCCTTTTATTTCCGATGTTACCCGGTTCTCCGGGGCGGGGGTAAAGTATGGAAAAGTGGAGAAAAAACAAACCCGACCCCGCCCGGCCGGTTCCCATCCCCCGTATAAATAACCGTGGCGGAGATCTCTCCGCCGCGGTCGATTGTGTAAGTTTCCTATCCCCGATCAGCCATCGTGGCCGTCGCGATCGTCATCATCGCGTTCCCCATCATGCCCCGTGTGCTCGCCCTTCGGGCGATGACCCTTCAACTGCCCGCGAATCTCGCCGTCGTTGTAATCGCCGCGCCCTGCGGTCGTGGAATCAATTCCATCGGACGTGTGGACGTTGACGTAGAGCGAATCGGCATGCAGGTCGGAGAGGAACAGCGAAAAATCCTCTGAGCCCGCATACGGGCCGGCCAGGTCCGCCGGCGTGAACGAGCCTTGCGCGATCGGTCCGCGGATTCTCCCGCCGCCGGCAGTGCCGGAGTAGAGCCCGAACACGACCGCGCCGTTCTCACCGGCCGGACCGAGGTGGACATGGGCGCCGACCACGTTCGAGGTGTTGGCGACGATCAGCCTGTAGCTGATGCTCTTGCCGTCCTTCGAGACCTGGAACTTCGCAACGCCGCGGCCGCGCGAGTTCGTCGGGGGGATTTCCTCGCGGCCCGAGAGGATCCCGATGAAATTTCGGTTCCCTATCTTCCAACCGGGGTGCGATACCGCGGCGATCTCCGCCTCGATCATGGCGATGGCGGCGGCGTCGTCGACGGAGGCACTGGTGACGGGGGGCTGGACCGGCTCTTCCTGGCATCCCGCGATGAACAACGCCGCGAGGAAGAGCATGGCGAACAGAATTGTGAACCTCATGAACCGTAATCCTGTATCGTTGTCGAATGAACCGGGTGCGTCGAGCGAACCCGGCGTGTGTTATTTCAGGAGAACCATTTTCCGTACGGCGCTGAATGTTTCCGGCCGTTCCCCCGTCGAAATCGCGGTGATCCTGTAGAGATACACCCCCGACGGGAGCGAGAGCGCTTCGAAATCCACGGACTGGGCGCCGGCGTCCAGGTTTTCTTCGGAAAGGAGCGATGCAACCTCCGCCCCGAGAAGGTTGTACACCTTCAGCGAGACGACGGACGGCCCGGAGAGCTCGAACTCGATCGTCGTGAACGGGTTGAAGGGATTGGGATAATTCTGGGCGATCGCATACGACCCCGGGAGCTCTTCCAGGATGGAATAGATGGAATAGCCGGCCGTCGGCCTCATCACCGGTGCGGCGGAGGGGTTGTCGTGGAGGAAATAGACCGACGCAAGATCCACCGTTCCGGCCAGGACGAAGGGCGTGAACGACGCGGCGGTGTACGGGCCTCCGAAAGCGGCGTTGATCCTCGAGATGCATCCGTCGAGTTCGGCGTAGTCCGCCGAATCGAAATGACCGCAGTACGTGAGCGCCGAATCCGCCAGGCGGACGATGCCGCGGACCGTAAGCCCGTTGCAGGGATCCCCCGTGTTGACCGTATCGTTGTAGAGCAGGTCGCCGAAGAGCGTCGCCGAAGTATCCAGCGGCTCGGTGACGCCCGAATCGTTGGCGATCACCGCGAGCTTGAGCGCGTGGAGCTCGCCGAGCAGATGGTTGTTATGTTTTTTCACGTGCGGATTCCGGAGCTGGCCGTCCAGATCGCGCAGCCTTCCCGAATGGTTCGAGATGAAATCGAGGCATCGGGGAGCGCCGTCATGGGGGAAGTATTTCCGGTCGGCTTTCATGTACCGGATCCACCCGACGTCCGGGGTGTCGGTGACGAGACCGGCCACGAGTCCCGCGGGACGCCTGATCACCCTTTTATAAAGGTATTCCAGCGCATTGCCGCCGTTCGGCTCTGTCAGGATTCTGGCATCCGAGATCGATTCCAGTTCGCCATTCTTCGGACCGGCCTGGACCCCGTCTTTCGTCCACCACCAGAAGTTCACATGCGATCCGGGGGCTTTCTTCCCGAGCGTCAGACAGATCGTGACGGAATCGCCGGGCGGGACCGATTTACCCGAGGCATCCAGGTCTTTTCCCTTCCCCGTGACATCGGCCACCGGGAACCCGCCCGCGTCGTCGACCGTGACGATTCTCGAATTGAACTTCGCGTGGAGATCGTTGACCGTATCGCCGGTGGTGTTGTAAAACCGGAAGCAGACCGTGCTGGCAATCGCCTTACCCGGTTTCCCTTTTTTCTCCGCCAGGTCGGTCTGGCTGAAGGTCCGGTACTTGTCTCCGGCTTGTCCAAGTCCCGTAAACACGGCGACGAGGATCGGGAGGATCAGGCGGAGGCAAAAGTGATATGACGTAGATGAAGTATTCATGGTTACTCCGGGGCTGGTGGGGAATACAGTAATATAAACAATCGAGAGAGGAATGCAACTGCTTGAGGACGCGTATTTCCCGGTTCGGGGTATGAGTGTTCCGGTTCCCGCGAAAATCCGTAATGAAGGGATTTAACCGACCGCGAATCGGGTAAAGCGGGAAAAGCGGGGACTAGCGTCCGGACTCGGAGGGGACGAGTTTGCCGTCGGTCATGGTGAATGTCCTCCCGGAATTCGCCGCAAACTGGCGGTTGTGCGTGACGATGACGAACGACTGGCCATGGGCCGAGTGCAATCTCCCGATCAGTTCCGAGAGCTGACGGCTGTTCTCCGAGTCGAGGTTGCCCGAAGGTTCGTCGGCCAGGACGAGTGCCGGACGGTTGACGAGCGCCCTTGCGACCGCGACCCTCTGCTGTTCCCCGCCGGAGAGTTCGGCCGGCCGGTGATGGAGCCTGTCGGCGAGCCCCACTTCGCGCAGGAGGTCCCCGGCGCGCGCGGAGGCTTCCTTCGGGGATACCCGCCGGATCATGGCGGGGATCATCACGTTTTCGAGCGCTGTGAATTCGTTCAGGAGGTGGTGGAATTGAAAGACGAAGCCGATGAATCTCCCGCGGGCCGTTGCCCTGGCCTCCTCGGGCAGATTATAATACGGCTTCCCTTCCCAGAGGACCGTGCCGGACGTGGGGCGGTCCAGGCCACCGAGGATGTTCAGGAGGGTGCTTTTCCCGGAGCCCGAAGCCCCGAGGATCGTGATGATCTCCCCCTCCCTCACCTGCAGGTCGACGCCCCGGAGGACCCGAACATCGGGGGTGGCGTCGCCGACCGCCCCGTAGGTCTTGTGGAGGCCCGCACACTCCAGGAGTATCTTCGTCCCGGTGTTCATTCCCACCTCAACGCGGCGGCCGGCTCGACCGCGGCGGCGCGGCGCGCCGGATATAATGCCGCGAGCGTCGAGAGTCCCATCGACGCCGCCGTCACGGAGATGAAATCCCACAGTCTGATCTCCACCGGAATCGCGGGAATGATGTACACCGTCGGGTCCAGCGGGAAGAGGTGGAATTCCTTCTGGAGGAAAATCACTCCGAGGCCGATGGCGAGACCCGCGGCGGTGCCGGCCGCGCCGGTCAGGAGACCCTCGAACAGGAAGATCCTGATGACGCTGCCCCCGGGGAGGCCGCACGACCTCAGCACGGCGATGTCCCTCTGTTTTTCCAGGACGCTCATCGTGAGCGACCCGAGGACGTTGAACGTCGCGACGGCGATGATGAGGGACAGGAGGATGTACGCGGACCAGCGTTCGATCTTCATCACCGAGTAGAGACTGCGGTGGAGGTCATACCAGGTCGAGACCGAATAATCGCCCGGAAGCGCCGCGCCGATATCCCCGCTCACCGCCGCGGCCTCTTCGATGTCGCGGACCCTGATGTCGAGCCCGCTGATCTTCCCCGGTTTCTCGAAGAGCCGCCCCGCCTCGCCGATCGAGATGAACGCGTAGTTGGCGTCGTACTCCTTGTTCTGCGATTCGAAGATTCCCGCGATCCTGTACCTGGCCTGCCGGGGGGCGGCGGCGCCCGAGATGGCCCCCTGGAGACCGGCCGGGCTGACGACCGTGATCTCGCTCCCGACCACGGAACTGAGCCGGTCGGCGAGGGTGATGCCGATGATGACCCCCGGGAGGCCGCCCGTCTCGCCGAGCGACGTGCCGCCGAGCACCATTTTCGAGCCGATCCCGGTCACCGCGTCGATTTCCCTCTCCTCGATCCCGCGCACGGAGACCACCCTCTGGTGGTAGCCCGCGCTCAGCAGGGCCTTCCCCGAGACGAACGGGGAAAATGCGGCCACGGGGGGGTCCGATCCGACGACGGCGGCGGCGCGGGCGTATTCGCCGCCGTCCATGAACCCCTTTTTCTCCACCCTGATGTGGGGATCGAACGTCACGAGCACGGACGTGACAACGCTGTTGAAACCGTTGAAGACCGACAGGGCCACGAGCAGCGCGGCGACGCCCACGGCGATCCCCGCGACGGAAACGATGCCGATCACGTTGATGAACCGCATGCCCCTCCGGGAAACGAGGTACCTCCAGCCGATGAATCGCTCGGTCCTGTTCACGCGCGGGCCTATCCGAAGCGGAAGATTTTCACTGGATCCGTCCTCCCCGCGGCGTGGGCGGGGATGATCGTGGTCAGGTACGAGAGGAGCAGCGTCAGGGCGCTCACGATGACGAAGTTCCAGGGGTCGAACATCACCGGGACCGTGTTCATGTAATAAATATCCGCCGGCAGCGAGAGCGGGGCGTACTCCGCCTGGATCCAGAGGAGGACCAGCGCCACCAAGTTGCCGAGGAGCACCCCGGCCGCGCCGATCAGGACCCCCTGGTAGAGGAAGATTTTCCTGATCATCGCCACGCCCGCGCCCATCGACTTGAGGACCCCGATCTCTCTCGATTTTTCGAGGACGAACATCAGCACGGTGCCGACGATGTTGACCGTTGCGACGATCACGATGAGGCTCAGGAGGATCGGCGAGAGTTGTTTCTGGAGTTCCGCCCAGGAGAAGAGGTTGCGGTAGACCGAGAAGACGGACCGCGCCGCGTGGGGGTACCCGAGCGCCGACTCGATCCCCGCCGCGATCGTGTCGATCCGGGCCAGGTCGTCGACCATCACGTCGAACCCCGTGACCCGCCCGCTCAGCCGGAAAAGGTCGCCGGCGGCATCGAGGGTTGTGGCCGCGAAGACCTCGTCGTATTCCGTCATCCCGGACTCGAACGTCCCCGCCACGACGAATTTTTTCCCGCGGGGAGAAAGCCCCGCGGCGCCTTCGCCGGCGAGGGCGAAGACGAACACCGTGTCGCCCGGGGAGACGCCCAGTTTCCAGGCCAGGCTCTTCCCGATCACCACCTGGGCCACGGGACCGGCGGCCCCCGAAAAGTAACCGCCCCCGGTGACCTGTGCGCGCAGCCGCCCGTCGTCGCGCGTGGTGTCGATCCCCTTCAGGTAGACGCCCTCCACCCCCTGGCGTGACCGGATCATACCCTCCCGCGCGGCGTAGGGCATGACCGACCGGATTCCCGGCACTGCGCCGATAAGCCCGACCGAACGGCCGGGATCGTCCAGGGGCTTGTTGCCGTAACCGGTGACGTGGATGTGCGAGGTGAAACTGATGACTTTCTCCTTGATTTCGCGTTCGAAGCCGTCGAGAATGGAGAGGGCGATGATGAGCGCCGCGGTGCCGAGGCAGACCCCGGCGATGGCGATCGTGGAGATGAACGAGAGGAGCGCCGACCTCCGCGCCGTCATGAAAAACCTCCGGGCGATGAACCAGGAGACGCCGGGTCCGGTCATGTCTGCCCGTCCGGGTTCATGACGTCACCGGCGCCCGTACTCCAGGAGGTAGGCGCGGATGAAGTCGTCGATATCGCCGTCCATCACCGCCTGGATGCCGCTGGTTTCGACGTCGGTGCGGTGGTCCTTCACGAGGTTGTAGGGATGGAAGACGTAGGAGCGGATCTGGCTGCCCCACTCGATTTTCTTCTTGGTGCTTTCGATGGCCGAAAGTCTCGCCTCCTCGGCCTCCTTCCGCTGCTGGTAGAGGCGGGATTTCAGCATCTTCATGGCGCGCTCGCGGTTCTGGAACTGCGACCGCTCCTGCTGGCAGGCCACAACGATCCCCGTCGGCATGTGCCTGATCCGCACCGCCGTCTCGACCTTGTTGACGTTCTGTCCCCCCTTGCCGCCGGACCGGAACGTGCCGATGTCGAGGTCGGCCGGGTTGATCTCGATGTCGACGTCCTCCTCGATCTCGGGGTAGACGAAAACGGAGGCGAACGACGTATGCCGCCGGGCGTTGGAGTCGAAGGGCGAGATGCGCACCAGGCGGTGGACGCCGCGCTCGGTTTTGAGGAAGCCGTATGCGTTGGGTCCCCGGACCAGGAAGGTCACGCTCTTGATGCCCGCGCCCTCGCCAGGGAGGATGTCGGTGAT
>DATDQD010000024.1:0-17394 GCA_035292425.1 Bacteroidota bacterium | reverse complement strand
CCAGATGACCGGCTGCGCCCCGGTGGTGAAGGCGTTCGAGGCGCGCGCCGCCGTATCAGAGTTCTGGGAGGGCGCGCGGACGGCCGCTTCGGGGCTGAGGGTGCCCAAGGCGTTTGCCGACCGCCTCATCCTGAGGGCCCTCTATGAGAGCGGGGGCTGCGCCGTGGCGGTCTCCGACACTCAGGCGTTGCGGGCGATGAAGCGCGCCGCCCTCCTGGAGGGGTTGCTCCTCTCGCCGGAGGGTGCCGCCGCCCTGGCCGCGCTGCCGGCCCTCACTACCTCCGGCTTTCTCGGCGGAAGCGAGAAGGTGGTGGTGTTCAACACGGGGAGCGGCTATAAATACGCGGAAATTTTAGAGCGGCTGGGAGAGAATAAAGAATTGACTTTTTAGGGGGACTTTCGTAAGATGAGGGGATTCCATTGAACCAGTGTCCAACTATCCACCAAACAGGCTGATTTATGCAGATCAAAGAGAAAATTGAAAATAACGTTGCGATTCTCTCGTTCAAGGGAGACCTCCTGGGAGAACCCGACACCTCGAACGTCAGGAACAAGGTTCACAGCCTGGTGACCGACAACATGAAGCGGATCGTGATCGATCTCGGGGGAGTGAATTACATGAACAGCTCCGGGATCGGCACGCTGATAGCCTGCCTCACGACCGTACGCAACGGCGGCGGGGAACTCCGGCTCGCGAACGTCGGCGGAAAGGTGCAAAACCTTTTCGTGATCACACAGCTCGTCAAGGTCTTCGACACGTACGAGACCGTCGAGCGGGCCCTCGCGAATTTCAAGGCCCCCTGAAGAAGCCTGCCGCGTCCCCGGAGCGTTGTCCCGCCCGCTCCGTAACGCCGGCGCACTGTAAGGAGCGCGGCTTATGGCCGTCGCTCCTTTTTTATTACAGGGAGCGGCGATGCTGACCACGGCAACCATGAGGATCCGTCCGGATTTCGGGCGTCATCCCCTCCTGAAAATCCTCGTCGCCCTGTACGCCTGCGTCTGGATCGTCACCGCGATCAATCCGGTCTATCCGGACGACTGGGTCCTGGAAAACATCCTCGTGATGCTCTGCGATCACGGCGTTCATGATCCTCCACGCGGTCGGGTCTCATTACACGTACGCCGGGGTCCCGCTCGGCGAGTGGGCGAAAGGCGCGTTCGGATTCGGCCGGAACCATTTGGACGTGACGCTGGCGTTCAGCGCGCTCGACGAGATCATCGAGATGGCCGTGGCGATGATCGTCAGTCCCGGGGCGGGCGACGCCTACCTTGGCACCCAGGGGGATCCGTTCGACGGGATCAGGGACATGGGAATGGCGTTCCTCGGCGCGATCGTCTGCATGATCGCCGTCGCGGTCGGCCGGAGGGTGACCGGGAAGGGGCCCTTCCTGCTCGCCGAGACGGAAAGCGCGGGAACGCCGTGAAGGCGCATCACGGGTGAAGCCAGTACGCGATTTTGATTAAAAAGACGTCGTCGTAATTCTTCGTACTGAACAGTTTCCCGAAATCCCTGCCGTAATCGAAACTCCCCGGGTCCGACTCGTCGTAGGTCGAGTGCGTCCAGACGAAGAACGCCGTCGAGCCCGGGAGGAACTCCCACCGTACGACCGCGTTCCCCCGCAACGATGTAACATTGAAATCCGGATTCGGGATTGTCAGCGCGGTTGCCGGCCCGCCGCCGTCGGGATCCACTCCGTACTCCCCGTTCCCCTCGTCGTAGGAGATCGTCGAACCGTTGTCGACGCCGAACCGGTTGAATGTGTATGTCCGGGGCTCGCGTAGTTCCTTGAAGTCGGAGAACTTGCCGACCGAGATGAGCGGCTGGAGGTAGACCTGAAGGCTGAGTTTCGGCGTGAACGTCCAGTCGAGCCGCACGCTGGCAGAAAGTTCGCGCTGATCGATCTTCCCGAACACGTGCCTGTTGCCGTAGGTTGCCGTCGCGGTCGCATCCTCGAAATTTCCCACCCACTGCGCGATCGTCACGTCCCTCGAAAATTCGGGGGAGAACCTGATCGAGACGCCCGGCGCAGGCTTCACGCTGACGGAGGGATAGACGGAAATCCTGTAACCGCCGGATTCGCTTCTTCCGGGGGAAATGCCGAAACCGTAGGATACCATCGCTCTCCCGTCGGTTGAAGCCTCCAGGTAGCCCCCGTACCGGTTGGTGTTTTTCATCATCGGGCCGCCCCTCGTGCCGAAGCGGTCGAGCGTCGCGGGATTATAGACGAGGTTGCCGTCCAGGCTCCAATAATTCATGAACGTGGCGTCATAAAAGAGGAAATAGCCCTCGTCGGTCTTGTTCCCGCCGAAATCGTAATTGCGGAACGTCGCGACGTTGAAGCCCTTGCTCCGGAAGAACCCGTCGGGCTCGTACCACCGATAACCCGTCACCAGGTGCATGTTGACGACGTCGGTCCGGAAGAGGAAACCCATATCGTTGACGTCGTATCCCGGAGACACCCACCCGAGCGCGGAATTGAGCTTGAAATTTCCCTTCTGCTTGTTGATTGCGATGCGCCCGGCATGACCGGAGAGTGAGGTGCGCGACGAATCCATTTCCACGTGCGAGATGTCGGGCCTCTGGAACTGGTGCACCGAACTTCGCTGGATCGAGACCATGCGCTCTGGGCTGCCGTTGATCCTCGAGAGCGAGGCCCAGCCCGTGACGACGTACTCCCCGTCCGGGTCGATATTGGTCCATCCGTCGAGGCCCCCCATGAACGCGGACGTGTTGAACTGGTCATGGAGGTGGGGCTCGCCGAGGTCGCGCGCCATCGCCGTCCCGATGAGGCCGATGGCCCGCCTGCCGTTTTCGAATTCCCTCTGTGTACGGAGCAGGTTGTAGGAGGCGAGGGGTTCCACAATATCATCGTACCGGGCACCCCCGGCGTCCTGGACGGTCGCGTACTCGCGTTGTGTGAGCGCGGTGAGCGCCGCGAGGGACCATGAGTCGCCGATCTTCCCGGTAAGCTTTCCGGCGCCGAGGATGGTCGAGGCATCGGGGTAATCGGTAAACCCGTCATGCCGGACGCTGCCCTGCGGTGACCGGCCGATCCTCCTGCTATAAAAGAACGAGGGGGTCGCGGAATTGAACCCCCAGTTATTGTTGGCGCCGCCGTACCCGAATTCGAACATGTTCGACCCCTCGATGAAGAAGGGCCGCTTCTCGTCGTAAAACGTTTCGAACTGGCTGAGGTTCACGACGGCCGGATCGACTTCGACCTGGCCGAAATCGGGATTGATCGCGGCGTTGAGCGTGAGGTTGCTCCCGAGCCCGACCTTGAGGTCGGCCCCGAAGTTCCCGGTGTGCGAGGCCCCGTCGTGGAAAGGATCACCGGCGGAGAAATCGGAGGTACGGCGCGTGCCGCCGACGACATACGGAAGCACCTCAAGCCTCGGGGGCGGACTGATGTTCTCGATGCCGATGAGGTCCGCGAAGCGGGAGACCCAGCCGCTTTCTTTTTTCGGCACCATCACGAAATAATTATCCTCGTTCAGCCGTTCGATCTGCCGGGCGAAGTTGATGCCCCAGACGTAGGAGTCCTGTTTCGGAAACCGGAGCTGCGAGTAGGGGATTTTCATCTCCGCGGTCCACCCGCCGTCGCCGATCATGGCAAACGCCTCCCAGACGCCGTCCCAGGAATCGTCGTCCCACGAGTCGTTGAAGAGAGTGCCGTCGGTCACCGAACCGCTGGCATAGACGCCAAAAAAATAACCGGTCCTCCGGTCATGGTAGGAGTCGATGCCCACGTAGAACCAGTCGCCGCTGATGTCGGCGTCGCGCCGCCCGATCCTGCTGACGATGGAATCGGGATTCGGATCGTGGAGTTTCGCGCCGATATAGAGAGCCTCGTCGTCGTAGAGAACCCACACCTCGGACTTGTACGTGGGTTGCGCGCCCTCGGTGGGATTTTTTTGTGTAAAACTGCTGATCGGGACATGCATCCATCCCGGCTCGTCGAGCACCCCGTCGACGCTGATCCGCCCCGGGGAGCGGACGGCCGTCACCGTGGGGCGCCTGAGCGTGGTATCGATATCGGAATCGCCGGGGCCGGCGAAGGCGGCCGCGGAGAGGATCGGGAGAAGGATGATGGTCGTGACGGCCTTCATTGGTGCTGCTCCGGTGTTGAAGTAACAGTCATTAGACGCGGTGTGAAGGAAAAAGGTTACAATGTCGGGCTGCCGGTCGGACAATCCGGATGACAGAGGATCTACCCGGAGCGGATCGGGATCATCCCGGCAGGGGTTGAAATACCCGAATTTTCCCATGCCCGTTGTCCGGGCTTCAGGCAAATATGAGCGACAGGAAGGGGGGTGGGGTGCCTATAGGCGTTTTACCCGATCTTAAATCCGTCGGTATCTTGCATATATTTGGGAAATTTGGCATATTTTCAAGTTGAATTTGTTGAATCCCTGAATTCATGTCGATCCAGGTAAGCAACCTCTCCAAATATTACGGCGACACCCGGGCGGTCGATGACATCTCCTTCGAGGTGCACTCGGGGGAGATCCTCGGGTTCCTCGGTCCCAACGGCGCCGGGAAGACCACCTCGATGCGGGTCATCACCTGCTACCTGCCGCCGTCGGGGGGCACGGTGAAGGTGGAGGGAAGGGACATCGTGTCGGAATCGCTGGAGGTCAGGAAACTCGTCGGATATCTCCCCGAGCAGAACCCCCTCTACCTCGACATGAACGTCTCCGAGTATCTCGACTACTCCGCGCAGCTCCAGGGCGTGGAGTCGCGGATGGTCCCGCGGAGACGGAGGGAGATGATCGACGTCTGCGGGCTCGGCGAGATGATGCACAAGGACATCGGCCAGCTCTCGAAAGGTTACCGCCAGCGCGTCGGCCTCGCCGCCGCGATGATCCACGATCCGAAGGTGCTGATCCTCGACGAACCGACCAGCGGCCTCGATCCGAACCAGATCGTGGAGATCCGCACGCTCATCCACAACCTCGGGACCGAGAAGACGGTCGTCCTCTCGACCCATATCCTCCCGGAGGTGCAGGCCACCTGCACCCGGGTGATCATCATCAACCGGGGGAAAATCGTCGCCGACGCGTCCATCGACGATCTCCACAAGGGGATGCGGGGCGGCGATAAAATCATCCTCGAGGTCCGCGCCCCGGAATCCGATACGCCCCAGACCATCGCCGCCGTGCTCAGAAACATCCCGCAGGTCGAGTCCGCGGTCCTGACGGGGGAAACCGACAGGTCGATGAAGTTCACCGTGGGGAGTGCGCGCGCGACCGATATCCGCGCGGACCTCTTCAGGCTCTGCGTCGAAAAGGGCTGGGTCGCCCTCGAACTGCGCCGCGAGCAGACGAGCCTCGAGGACATTTTCCGTGAATTGACCATGCAGTCCTGACCATGAGCCTTTTGAACGTCAAACATATCTTCCTGAAGGAACTCCGGTCGTTCTTCAACTCCCCCGTAGCGTACATCGTCATGGTCGTGTTCCTGGGGATCCTCGGATGGTTCTTCGCGAGCAACCTGTTCGTCGAAAACCTCTCATCGCTCCGGACAGTGTTCGAGCTGACCCCTTTCCTCCTCCTGTTTTTCGCCCCGGCGATCACGATGCGGCTCATCTCGGAGGAGAAGAAGGCGGGCACGCTGGAGCTCCTCATCACCAAACCGGTGAAGGAGTCGGAAATTATCCTGGGGAAATTCCTCGCCTCGTGGGCGCTCTACTTCTTCGCGCTTCTGCCGACGTTCTGCTATTACGTCACGGTGTCGTTCATCGGCGATCTCGATTTCGGTTCTGTCGTCGGCGGGTACCTGGGGCTGCTCTTCGTCGGGGCAGTGTTCCTCGCAGTCAGCGTCTTCGGATCGTCGATTACCGAGAACCAGGTGGTGGCGTTCATCGTCAGTTTCCTCATCGTGTTCGGGCTCTTCATGCTCGACAAGGTGCTCTTCTATATGCCGAATGAGATAGTTTCGGTGCTCGAATACATCGGCATCAACTATCACTTCTCAAACATCAAGCGGGGGGTGATCGACACCCGGGACCTCGTCTACTCGTTCTCCGCCATCACCATCGCGCTGACGGCGGCGACCACGGTCCTCCAACGGAGGCGCTGGGTATGAGAACCGGCCGCCAGAAGTATCTCAATACGGGACTCCTCGTCGTCGTCATCGTCCTGGTGAACGTCGTCGCATTGCGGTATTTCACACGCGTCGACCTTACGGAAGAGAAGCTCTACACGCTCTCCGAGGCGAGCAAGAACCTCGTCGGCTCGCTCGACGACAAGTTCCTGGTGAAGGCCTACTACACCGACAAGATGCCGCCTCCCTACAACAACAACAGGAGGTACCTGCAGGACCAGCTGGACGAATACCGGGCCTATGCCGGGGGCAACTTCCACTACGAATTCATCGATCCTAAATCCTCCGAGGAGTCAGAGCAGGAGGCGCAACGCTACGGCATCCCGCCGGTGCAGGTGCAGGTCCTGAAGGAGGACAAGTTCCAGGTTGAAAACGCGTACATGGGGCTGGTCTTCCTCTACGGCGACAAGCAGGAACGGATCCCGGTGATCCGCTCGACGTCGAACCTGGAATACGAAATCTCCTCCGCGATCAAGAAGCTCACCTCGAAGGAACTGAAGAAAGTGGGGTTCCTGGTCGGGCAGGGACAGCCGGAACTGGAGCAGTTCAAGCGCCTCCAGGAGATCCTGGCCAGGCAGTACCAGGTGACGAGGGTGGAGATCGCCGGGGGCAGGTCCATTCCCGCCGACGTCGCCGTGCTCATCATCGCCGCCCCCGACAGGAAATTCGCCTCGTGGGAAAAGTTTTTGATCGACCAGTTCCTGATGAAGGGGGGGAGGGTCGCCTTCTTCCTGAACAAGGTCGGCATCACGCTCCAGGGGCAGACGGGCAGGCCCCTCGACCTGGACCTCGACGACATGCTCGCCTCCTACGGAGTGCGGGTCAGCGCCGACCTCGTCCGCGACAGGAGCTGCGCTTATGTCACGGTCAGCCAGCAGGCCGGGTTCATGGTCATCCAGAACCAGATTCCATTTTATTATCTCCCGAGGGCCAGCAACTTCGAGGAAACGAACCCCCTGGTGCGGGGACTGAATTCGGTCGTCCTCTATTTTGCCAGTTCCATCGATACCGGCCTCGCCCGCTCGAAGGGACTGAACGCCCGCGTGCTCCTGCGAACGTCCGGCGAGAGCGGCAGGCAGGAAAATGTCTTCATGGTCGACCCGACCACGCCGGTCACGCAGGATATGTTCGCCGAGAAGGGCATCCCCCTGGTCGTCACGGTGGAAGGTTCATTCGTCAGCTCGTTCGCCTCGACGCCGGTCATTCTCGATTCGACGGTGAACGCGCCGATCGACACCGCCTCAAGGGTGCTGACCAGCAGGACGCTGTCGAAGATCGCGGTCGTCGGCGACGGCGACTTCATGCAGGACCAGTACTCGGGGGGGAACGCCGATAATTTCCTCCTCGCGGGCAACCTGGTGGACTGGCTGGCCGACGACATCGGTCTCGCGCAGATCCGAGCGAGGAACAGCGGCGACAGGCCCCTCGACGAAATCTCGGACGATGCGCGCAACCTCCTGAAGGGCGTCAACCTCGCCGTTCCGCCCCTCGTGGTCATCCTGGTCGGCGTCGTACGCTGGCGCTGGCGCGTCGCCGCAAGAAAACGCATGGAATTGCGGGGCTACTGAGGAGTCATGCTATGAACCGATCCACGATCATGCTGCTCTCCCTCCTCGCCGTCCTGGGCGCCATCGTCTACCTGGTGCTCCCGTCGGACGAGGAACGGATGTCGAGCTACACAAAGACGGCGGTCTCCTTCAGCGTGGATTCGGCCTCGGTGGTGAAGCTCTCCATCGAGCGGTCCGGGAAAAAACTCGTCGTTGAGAACGTGGGCGGCCGCTGGACGATCACGTCCGACGGCAACCTCCCGGCCGATCCGGAAAGGGTCACCGAGCTCGTCGGCGGCCTGTCCAGGTTCAGGACGGGGAGCCTTGTCTCCAACAACCCCGGGAAACAGTCACTCTTCCAGGTCGATTCTTCCGGCAACCTGGTGACGCTGACCGAACGCTCGGGCGCGGAACGCTCGATCATGATCGGCAAGATGGGCCCGTCGTTCTCGGAAGTCTATTTCAGGATGCCCGGCGAGTCCGACGTCTACCTCGGCAGCGGCATCACGACCTGGTCCCTCGAGCGGGAAGTGAAGGACTGGAGGGACAAGACGATCTTCGCCTCTCCCGCCGAAGCGATCACGGGGCTCACCGTTTCCTCCGGCGGAAGGGTGCGGACCTACAGCAAAGACACGGCCGGATGGAAATCCGGACAGGAGCCGGTGCCCACGGAGACGATCAACCCGCTCCTGACGACGCTCTCCAACCTACGCGCGGAAGATTTCATCGATTCGGCCGTCCAGTTCACCGGGCCGCCCTCGCGGGTGGAGGTCGCCGGCGCGATTAACGGTAAGCTGGATTTCTACCGGCTGGGCTCCGACACCAACCGGTACGCCGTCCAGGTTTCCGGCTCTCCGCAGAAATATATCGTCGGAAAGCACATAGCCTCCCAATTGTTCAAGGGCGTCGGGGAATCGAAACCGTCGGGAGTTCTCCCGGTGCGCAAGGGCGAGCCGGTATCCAAACCCGGCCGCGCGAAGGAGACCCGGTCCACTCCGCCGGCCGCGACGCGTCCACCGGCGAAGACGGAAACCGCTCCCGCCGCAATTCAGGAAGTGACGAAACAACCCGCGGAAACACGCACCGAACCGGCCGCCGTCAATCCATTCAAGCAAAAAACGCCGGGCCAGAAGGCGAAGATCCCGCCGGTCGTCGGGACGCAGACGCCCCCGGGGAAGACTCCCGATCGGACTCCCGTGAAAACTCCCGCCCGGACACCGGTCAAACCCCCTGTCACCGCACCGGTGAAAACCCTTCCTCCCGCCCCGGGCGGCGCGGACGATGACGGCGAACTCACCGTCCACGTGGTCAAGAAGGGGGAGACGATGACAAGCATCGCGAAGACTTACGGCGTCACCGTCGAACAGATCCTTAACTGGAATCTCCTGAAATCCATTTCGGTGAAGCCGGGCCAGGAGCTCTACATCTTCGTCAGGAAGTAACCTCGTTCCCCGGCTCCCCGCGAGTGGCGCCGCTCCCGGTGCCCCGGGCCATATTCGTCCATCCTGATGCCTTGGAAATCTCTCCCCATTTCGGTATCTTTTCAGGCATTTTTGAACACAGAGCACCAATGATAGCAGGGATCATCGCGGCGGGAGAGGGGAGCAGGCTGAAAGCGGGAGGCATCATGACCCCGAAACCGTTGGTCCCGGTCAGCGGCATTCCGATGATCGAGCGTCTCCTGGGTTCGCTCCACCGGTGCGGGATCCGCGCCGTCCATTGCATCGTGAACGAAGATTCGACCGTCGTCAGAGACTACGTCGAAGGCCTGCGACTGCCGATCCCGGTCTCCTTCCTCGTCAAATCCACCCCCAGCTCGATGCACAGCCTCTTCGAGCTCTCGGCGTTCCTGGGAGAGGAGCGGTTCCTCCTTACCACCGTGGACTCGGTGTTCGACGAACGCGACCTCCGGGATCTCATCGCTGCCGCGTCCCGGGACCGGACGTCGGACGGGATCCTCGCGGTCACGGATCACGTGGACGATGAGAGCCCGCTCTACGTGGACGCGCAGGAGGACGGAAGGGTTCTATCATTTTCCAAAACCGAACGGGCCCGCTGGGTGACGGGGGGGCTGTACGCGCTGTCGCCGCGGATATTCAGGGAAATCGAACCGGCCCGCCTCGCGGGCATCGGGAGGCTCAGGAATTTCCTCGCCCATCTGGTGAGCAGCGGGTACGATCTCAGGATCTTTCCATTTTCAAAAATCATCGACGTGGACCACGCGGGGGACATTCGCGCGGCCGAGCGGATGCTGGGCGGTCGCTGAGAGATGCCCGGCGCCGGAAAATTCAAAACGGGTATCCTCCGGCTCCAGGAGTATTCGATCCTCACGTCCGAAACCCTCCGCTCCCTCCCGGTGGTATGGAGGTACCGGAGGGACACCCTCGAGCAGATGTATCTCATCGGGGCCCAGTCCTTCATCATCGTCTTTCTCGCGGGGCTCTTCATGGGGATCATCATGGCGATCGAGGGGGGGCACCGGCTCGAGACCTTCGGCGCCAAGATGCTCGTCGGGCGCACGACGTCCCTCGCGCTCTTCAGGGAGCTGGGGCCGGTCATCACCGGGCTGATGCTGGCCGCGCGCACTGGGGCCAAGAACGCCTCGGAGCTCGGCTCGATGCAGGTGAGCGAACAGATCGACGCCCTCCGGGCGTTCGGAACGAACCCGGTCGAAAAACTCGCGGTGCCGCGGCTCGTCGCGGCGCTCGTCATGTTCCTGCCGCTCACCCTCGTGGCCGACCTGGTCGGCCTCGTGGGCGGAATGCTCGTCGCAAACCTCTGGCTGAACGTGGACATGTCCTATTTCTGGCAGTCGGCGGTGTACGATCTCAAGGTCAAGGACCTCATCGTGGGCTTCGCGAAACCGGTGGTCTTTTCGTTTTTCATCTCCACCATCAGCTGTTACTACGGCCTGGGGACCACGGGCGGAACGGTGGGCGTCGGGCGGGCCGCGGTCAACGCGGTCGTCGTTTCCTCGGTCGTGGTGCTCTTCAACGATTTCATCCTCACCAAGGTGATCTGGGCGGTCCTCTGATGATCCGGCTCGAAAACATCAGCGTCGAAATGGAGGGGCGGAAGATCCTCGAGAACGTCTCGTTCCAGGTGCCCACCGGACACACGAAGGTGGTCCTGGGACCGAGCGGGGCGGGGAAGAGTTCGCTCCTGAAGATCATCCTCGGGCTCTGGAAGCCCGATTCCGGGTCGGTGTTCGTGGACAACTCGGAGATCACGGCCCTGAGCGAGCGGGAACTGATGCCGGTCCGCCGCAGGATGTCCATGGTGTTCCAGGGGAACGCCCTCTTCGACTCCCTCACGGTGGAGGAGAACGTGGGCTTTTTCCTCCGCGAGCATTCGCAGCTCTCGGAGCACGAGATCCGCGGGAGGGTGGACGCGTGCCTCGACTTCGTCAACCTCCCCGGGACGAACGACCTCCTGCCCGAGGAGATCAGCGGGGGGATGA
The DNA here is from genome assembly GCA_035292425.1 of Bacteroidota bacterium. Taxonomy (GTDB): domain Bacteria; phylum Bacteroidota; class Ignavibacteria; order UBA10030; family SZUA-254; genus SZUA-254. The sequence continues at coordinate 6,281 of DATDQD010000024.1, read as the reverse complement.
AGAAGCGCGTCGCCATCGCCCGCGCGATCGCCTTCGACCCGGAGGCGATCCTCTACGACGAGCCGACCACCGGCCTCGACCCCATCAACGCCAAGACGGTCACCGAGCTCGTCATGAAATTAAAAAAAGAGCGCGGGGTCACCAGCGTCATCGTGACCCATATCCTCCGGGACGCATTCGCGGTGGGGGATTCGCTGGCCCTGATGGACGGGGGCAGGATCGTCTTCGACGGGAAGCCCGGGGAACTGCTGGCGTGCCCCGACCGTTTCGTGCAGGAGTTCCTCTCCGAGATACGGGAGGAAGCCAGTCTCATCATGCAAACCTGAACCGGAACACCATGAAAGATGAACAACTCCGCTGGTCGGGCCTGAAGGTCGGGATCGTGGTCCTGATCGGCCTGGTCATCTTCGTCTTCATCGTCTCGATCGTCGGGACCGAGCAGAACATCTTTTCCTCGACGTACGAGATGAAACTGTTCATGCCCAACGTCCGGGGCCTGGTGGAAGGCGCGATGGTGACGCTGGGGGGACTCAAGATCGGGTACGTGACCGGGATGCGGTTCGTCACGAAGGACGACACGACGGGCGTGGACATCACGATGAAGGTCCTGACGAAATACTCGCACTCCGTCACCGTTTCATCGGTCGCGCAGATCAAGACGATCGGCCTCCTGGGCGACCGGTACGTCGACATTTCCATCGGCCGGGAGAACGAGGCGCCCCTCGCGGAGGGGAGCCTTCTGCCGATGAGGGAATCGTTCGACCTGGAAGAGGCCGGTCCCCAGATCAATAAGGGCCTGAAGGATTTCGCCGAACTGCTCTCGAACGCCAGTGGGATCACCGCGAGCATCAACCGGGGGGAGGGATCGGTCGGAAGGATGATCGCCCGCCCGGACCTCGCCGACGAAATGGAGCATTTCCTCAAATCCCTGAACAGGATCGCCGCCGCCGTGGAAGGGGAGAAGGGGACGCTCGGCAGGATGGTCTACGACCCTGCCCTGTCGCAGGACCTCGCGGCCGTGACGGGCAACCTCAGGACCGTGACCGACCAGCTCCGGAAGGGACAGGGGAGCATGGGGAAACTGATCATGGACGAGTCTCTCTACTCCAGTCTCGCGTCCTTCAGCGCGCGCGCCGATTCGATCATGGCGAAAGCGGGGGCGGATTCGAGCAACGTGTCGAAACTCATCTCCGACCCCGAATTCTACTCCCGGATTTCCCGACTCCTGGAGGACCTGGACCTCCTCCTGGTCGACCTCAGGGAGAACCCCGACCGGTACGTCAAAGTCTCCGTGTTCTGAGGTGCCGCGCGGTTCCGCGATGCCGGCCCTCTTCTCCCTTCCGGGCCCCGGCCTCTTCGTCTCCCTCATCGCAAGCTTCGGCGTCGACAGCCTTGCGTCCCGCATCGCCGCGCCGGGGTGAGGTTTTGGTAATCTTGGCAATTATCGTTAAATTCAGCTGTCATTTTACGTATTTTCGATTATCCTGTCGCGACAATCCCGTTTGCTCCGCGAAATTCACTGATCCGCTATCAAGCATTCGACCGCTTTGACGATTTTGCCGCATCTCGCATTGACCACGATCGGCGTCCAGATCCTGGGGCTTGAAGGGAAGGACGTCGCGCTGGCGTACGCCTTCGGGTACGGCATCGATCTCGTGGACCATCCGATCAAGTTCCCGCTTTACGCGAGGAAGAACGGCCGGAAGAACGAGACCCACTATCACTGGCGCACCCCGCTCCAGGAGCCGGTCGCCCTCCTCTGGATCGCGCCCCTTTCGATCTACCTGGGAACGGCGGTGCCCGCGCTCTTTTTTATTTCGCACTTCGTCCTGGACTACATGGTGAGCTACGAGAAGCGTCCCCTCGCCCCCTTCAGCCTCTACTCGACCGAGGGGATCCTCAGGCGGTATTCCGACACGGCGAAGGAAATCGCGGTTACAACGATATGCCTCGCGGGTTCCGCCGCGCTCGGATATCGGCAGATCGCCGCCTTCGTGGGAGATCTGTTCTGATGAAGAAGGCCGCGGACCGCGCCCTGACGGCGCTGATCGTCTTCTCGCATGAATCGCTCGGGCTCTCCCCGAACCAGCTCTCCGGCCTGGGCCTCGCCCTCGGCCTGCTCGCGGCCGGACTGACCGCCACAGGGCACATCGCGGCGGGCATTGTCGTCCTCGCGATGTCACAGATCGCGGACGGGCTCGACGGCGGGGTGGCGAGGCGCTACGGGCTCCAGTCGGAGCAGGGACGGCTCATCGAGGCCGTCGCGGACAGGACGTGCGAGATCGCGTTCTTCCTCGCGCTCGCGGCCGCGGGCCTGGCGACCCCAAAAATCGCCCTGCTCGCCTGCGCGGCCGTCCTCCTGGTGACGCTGGGGGAGCGCGCCTCGGGGTTCGATCCCGGGTTCAAGAGGTTCATGATGTACTTCGGTTATGCCCTGGAGGCCTGGGCCGGTGTCCCCGGGTTCGAGATCGCGCTGAACGTGGTCTTCTTCGCCAACCTGGCCGGATTCGCCGCCGGGACCATCATCGCGGATTACCGTATCCAGCGGAAGGTCGATGCGGAAGCCATCGTCCGCAGGGATTTCGAAATTGCGTCGGGCATCGCGCGGCGGCCCGACGATCCACCGTCCTTTCTCTCGAAACTGTTTTCATGACAATGCGCCTCGCCGGAATAAGGCGAAAAACCGAGTTCTCGCCGAACCACGTCGTCAACGACTCGCTCATCATCCACAGGACGGGCGATGCCCTGCGCGCCTTGGGCGCCGAGGTCACCTGGTACGACGAGGGGACAGTGACGCCCGGCGCGTTCCCGGAGAAGGTCGCCTTCTCGATGGTCCAGGGGCCGGCGGGCTCGGCGACGCTCGCGAAGATCGAGGACCGCGGCACGCTGATCATCAACTCCCCCAGGAGCGTCACGAACTGCTACCGTACCAGCATGGTGAGACTCCTCCCCGCGGCGGGGATCCCCTTCCCGAAGAGCGTCATCGTCTCCACCGACGCGGGCGTCAACCCCCGCGAGGCGGGATTCACCTCGTCGAAGATCTGGATCAAGCGGGGGGACGTGCACGCGGTCCACAAGGAGGATGTCACCCTGGCCTCGACCGACGAGGAGGAACTGACGCTGCTCAGGGAATTCTACGCCCGCGACATCCGGCAGGCGATCCTGCAGGAGCATCTCGAGGGGGACACCGTGAAGTTCTACGCCGTCCGCGAATCGGACCTCTTCCACTGGTACTACCTGAACGGGGTCCGCAGGGCGCCGTTCTCCGACGGCCGGCTCCGCGAGATCGCTTCGGTGGCGGCGGAAACGCTGGGGTTGTACGTCTACGGGGGCGACGCGATCATCGCGCAGGACGGCTCCATTTCGATCATCGACATCAACGACTGGCCGAGTTTCGCCCCCGTCCGGGAGAAAGCAAGCCGCGCGATCGCGGAACTCGTCTTCAGGAAAGCGCGACACTACATCGAAGCCCATGACTAAGAAAGCGCACGTGACAACGGCAATCCCGGGACCGAAATCGAAGGCGATTTTCGACCTGGAACAACAGTATATTTCGCCCGGCGTCCAGACGATCGCCACGCTCTCACAGCTCGCCCTCGAGAAGGGCGAGGGGTGCGTGGTGGAGGACGCGGACGGCAACCGCTACATCGATTTCTTCGCGGGCGTGGCCGTTGCGAGCCTCGGCTACAACCACCCGAAATATGTCAGGGCGATCCAGGGGCAGGTGGCGAAAATCCACGTCGGCTCATTCGTCACGCAGGTGCGCGCCGACCTCTCGAAACTGCTCGCCGAAAACGCCGCGTTCGACCTTCGCAGGACGCAGTATTACAGCGGCGGGGCAGAGGCCGTCGAGGCCGCCCTGAGGCTGGCGAAATCGTACACGAAGAAGACCGAGGTCATCGGTTTCTGGGGGGGCTTCCACGGCAAGACCCTCGGCGTGGTCGGCCTGATCGGGGACAGTTTCAAGCATGAGCTCGGGCCGCTCCCCTTCGGCATCTATAATACGCCGTACGCCAACTGCCGGAGGTGCCCGCTGAACCACACGTTCCCGGAGTGCGAGTGGGCCTGCGTGAAGTTCATCCGCGACAAGATCCGGATTGAAACCACCGGCGACGTCGCCGCGCTGATCGTGGAGCCGATCCAGGGGACGAACGGCAACGTCGTCCCGCCGGCGGGTTTCCTCCTCGAACTGCGGAAGATCGCCGATGAGATCGGGGCGCTGCTGATCGTCGACGAGATGATCACCGGGTTCGGACGCACCGGGAAGATGTTCGGCTGTCAGCACGACAACGTGAAGCCCGATATTCTGACAATCGGCAAGAGCTTCGGCGGCGGATACCCGATGACGGGGCTGATGTCCCGCGACGAGGTGATCAACGCGAAGCCGTTCAGCAACCCCAGCGGCAGCTCCTCGAGCTACGGCGGCAACCCGCTCGCCTCCGCCGCGGCGCTGGTCACGGTGAGGACCATCCTGGAGGATGGACTTATAGAAAATTCCGCCAGGGTGGGCGCGTTCATGCTGAGACGGCTCGAGGCCATGAAGGAGAAGTATCCCTTCATCGGCGAGGTGCGGGGGAAGGGCCTGCTGATCGGTGTCGAGCTGGTGAAGGACCGCGCGACGAAGGAGAAACTCGACCGGAACACCTGCAGGCTCATCTTCCACGAATGCCTGAAACGCGGCCTCATCACGATGGGTTACAACCCCGACATCCGGATCAACCCCCCGCTCGTGATCGACGAGGCCACGGCGGCGGAGGGGCTCTCGATCATGGACGAAGTGTTTTCGCATGTCGCGGATCGCATCAACATATAAATCCCGCGACGTCGAAGAGACGATCGACGTCTTTTTTTACCGTCCCCTCGGCTACCTGGTCGCCCGGGCGTGCGCCCCCGTCGGCCTCACGCCCAACGCGGTGACGATCGTCAGCATCGTCATCGGGGTCGCGGCGGGGCACCTGTTCTATTACAGGGATTTCGCGAGCAACGCGTGGGGGATCGTCCTCTGGGTCGTGGCCGACATCCTCGACAGCGCCGACGGTCAGCTGGCCAGGATCACGGGCCGTAAATCGAAACTGGGCCGGATTCTCGACGGGCTGGGCAGCAACATCATATTCCTCAGCATCTACCTGCACCTGATGGCCCGCATGGCTGCGACGCACCCCGAGGTCCACTGGGCGTGGTTTCTCGTTCTGGTAGTCGCCGGGGGCGTCAGTCATTCACTCCAGAGTTCGCTGGCGGATTACTACAGGAACGCGTACATGAAATTCGTCGTGGACCACTCGAAGTCGGAGCTCGAGGGGTCCGACGGTGTCCGCCGCGAGTACGAGTCGGTGACGTTTTCCGGACAACCGCTGGAGAAATTGCTGATGAGGATGTACCTCAACTACACGATACAGCAGGAATCGCTCTCCCGGAACTTCCAGGCGCTCAGGAAGAAGGCCGCGTCGGAGTTCGGCGCGAACATCCCGGGGTGGTTCTCGGAGGAATACCGGAGGGCCAACCTCCCCCTGATGAAATACTACGCGATCCTGACGACCAACACGAGGGTGATCATCCTGGCGGCGTGCGTGCTGCTGGACGCGCCGTGGGTCTACTTCTCGGCGGAGGTGGTCGGGATCAACGCGGTGATGGTGCTGTTGACCGCGCACCAGGAGAAGCTGAGCGCCCGGCTGACCCGCGAAATCGACTCGCGGAAAGTCCCGGCATGAGGCTCCGCGGGGCCCTGATCGGACTCGGGAACATCGCGCTGAAGGGACATGTCCCGGCGTACCGCCATCCGGCCGCCTCCGGCGACCTGGAGATCGCCGCCGCATGCGACATTTCGCCCGGGGCCCCCGGCATCTGCCGGAGCGAGCTCCCCGGGGTGAATTTTTATTCCGACGCCGGGGCGATGCTCGCCGCCGAGAAGCCGGACTTCGTGGACATCTGCACCCCCCCGCACACCCACGCGGAGTACATCCGGGCGGGCGTTGCGGGCGGTGCGCATATTCTTTGTGAAAAGCCCCTCGCCGACAGGATCGCGGCCGTCGACGCCATCGCGGCCGCGCTCTCGGGCAGGGAGATCGTGTTCGTCCCGTGCCACCAGTACCGCTATTCCCCGCTCTGGTCATCCGTCGCCTCGGTGATCGCCGGGGGAAGGATCGGGAGGGTCACGCTGGCCCAGTTCAACGTCTATCGCACGCAGGCCGACACCGGCAGTCCCGCCGGGAACCCGGCCTGGAGGACCGACCGGTCGCAGAGCGGCGGGGGGATCCTCGCGGACACGGGGGCGCATTACTTCT
>DATDQD010000023.1:0-5746 GCA_035292425.1 Bacteroidota bacterium | reverse complement strand
GGGCACTGAAATTCTCTTCACCTTTTCGCCTAAAAAAGGATACCACGTCAACGCGGTTCCCCCGATGGCCGTGCAATTCGATTCGACTTCACCGGCCCGGCCGGGGGGGAAGATCGCGATCCCCTCGGACAGCGCGACCGGCTACCTGAGGACATCCCTCGCGGTCCGCCAGCCGTTCACGCTTGCCCGGTCCGCCGAACGCGGCCGCGCGGAACTGAAGGGAGTGCTGACGTTCTACTACTGTTCCGACGCCGGGGGATGGTGCAGGAAGGAAAACCTGCGCTTCATGCTCCCCGTCACGGTGAAATGATTCTGCTGAATGCCGAATGCCTATTTCATATCCGACGTCCACCTCGGACTCGAAGCGCCCGAAACGGAAAAGATCAAACAGCGGCGCCTGATCGCCTTCCTGGACCGCGCCTCGCGGGACGCGTCGCACCTCTTCATCCTCGGCGATCTCTTCGACGCATGGATCGAGTACCGGACCGTCATCCCGAAGGGGTTCCACAGGGTGCTGGCGAAGCTCCACGATGTCGCCGACAGGGGCGTGGAAATTCATTTTTTGGTGGGAAACCATGATTTCTGGGTGCGCGATTACTTCGAGAAGGAAATGGGAATCAAAACCCACAGGGAGGCGTTCGGGATAGAGTTGGAAGGGAAAAAAATATACCTGCACCACGGCGACGGCCTCGACCCCCGGGACCACGGCTACGCATTCCTGAAACGGGTCCTCCGGAACCGGGTCTCCATCTGGCTCTTTTCCTGGCTCCATCCCGACCTCGGAGTCCCGCTCGCGCGGTCCTCTTCCAGGACGAGCCGCGACCATACTTCCACGAAGGACTACGGCAGGGACGACGGAATGCGGCGCGCCGCGTCGCGGATGATCGGCGAAGGATACGACTTCGTGATCATGGGGCACCGCCACGTCCCCCGGGAGGAGAAGATCGGCTCCGGCACCTACGTCAACCTCGGCGACTGGATCGCCCATGATACGTATGCCCGCCTCTCCGGCGGGACCCTCTCCCTCCTGAAATGGGAGCCTTCCTGACCCCATGATCGGGACCATCAAAAAACGGTACAGGACGATCATCGCGGCGACGGTCGCCATCGTCGCGGCGGGGGTCTATTTCGTCTACCTGGTCTCGGGCCTTCCCTCCCTCGAGCAGCTCGAGAATCCGCGCGCGGAACTCTCCACCAAGGTCTACTCCATCGACGGCGAGGTCCTGGACAATTTCTACGTGAAGAACCGGGCGCAGATAACGCTGGGAGAACTTCCCTCGCACATCATCGACGCGCTCCTGGCGACCGAGGACAAGAACTTCTACTCCCACTGGGGCGTGGACCTTCCGCGTTTCGCCCGCGCGATGGTGAAAAACGTCTTCACCCTCCAGCTCCGCGAGGGCGCGAGCACCATCACGCAGCAGCTCGCCCGCAACCTGTACGACCTCAAGGGCGCCCGCGAGTCGCTCTTCGGGAAGGTGACACGGAAGGTCCGGGAGTTCATCACGGCGGTCCAGATCGAGCGGAACTACACCAAGGAAGAGATCCTGGAGATGTATCTCAGCGTCGCCTACTTCGGGCGGAGCGCCTACGGGATCGCGACGGCGGCGCAGACCTACTTCAGCAGGAACGTCTGGGACCTCTCAAAACCGGAGGCGGCGGTCCTGATCGGGCTCCTCCGGGGGCCGGCGGTCTACGATCCCTTCAATCACCCCGACCGGGCGCTCATGCGCCGCAACACGGTGCTGAGCCAGATGGTCAAGTACGAGTATCTCCCGGAGGAGGACTACGAGAAGCTCAAAGAGGAGCCGCTCGGGGTGAACCCGGCGCGCGGCGACTACCCGACAGGCATCGCCCCGCACTTCGTGGAGTGGATACGCCAGACGCTCATCGAGAAAGCGGAGGAATACGGGTTCGACATCTACCGTGACGGGCTCTCGGTGTACACGACGCTCGACAGCAGGATGCAGAGGATGGCGAACAGGGCGGTCGAGGCGCACCTGAAGGAGTACCAGGCGGACTTCACCAGGGCATGGAAGTGGGACACTCACGCGGAGCTCCTGAAGCAGGCGGTCGCCCAGGCGATCAGGACGTCGGACCTCTACCGTGGCGCCGACAAACGCCGTCAGGACAGCATCTTCAGGACGCTCAGCAGCGACCGCGCATTCGCCGACAGCATCAGGAACATCGCGGCGAGGATCGAGGTGGGCTTCGTCGCGCTCGACCATGCGAACGGCAACATTCTCGCGATGGTGGGGGGATCGAACTTCAAGAACTTCAAGTACGGGCTCAACCACGCCACCCAGATCCAGCGCCAGCCGGGGTCGGCGTTCAAGCCGTTCGTCTACACCGTCGCGGTCGACAACGGGTATCCGCCGTCGTTCGAGATCCTCAACCAGCCGATCACGCTCGTCATGGCCGACGGAAAGCGCTGGGCGCCCAACAACTTCGACGGCACCTTCGGGGGGAAGAGCACACTCCGCGATGCCCTGGCCTACTCGATCAATCTGGTAGCAATACGTCTCATGATTGAGTACGCACCGGTCAATCAGGTCATCGAGTATGCCCGCAGGATGGGGATCCGCTCCGAGCTCCCCCCCTACGAGTCGCTGGCGATCGGGACCGGGGAGGTTCAGCCGCTGGAAATCACATCGGCGTACGGGATTTACGCCAACGAGGGGGTCGCCGTCGAGCCGATCGCGATCCTCAGGATCGAGGACAAGCACGGCAACGTGATCGAGGAAAACCAGCCGAAGCGCCGCGAGGTGCTTTCAAAGGAGACCGCCTACCTCATGACCACCATGCTGGAAGGGAACGTCAACTACGGAAGCGGCATCAGGGTGAGGAACTTTTTCGGAGGGCCGGCCGCGGGGAAAACGGGCACCACGCAGGAATTCGCGGACGCCTGGTTCATCGGTTTCACGCCGCACGTCACGGCCGGCGTGTGGGTGGGATTCGACAACAAGAGCGTCCATTTCACGGACAACGACGGCCAGGGCGGCCGCGCCGCCGCCCCCATCTGGGGGAGGTTCATGCACGACGTCTACGCCGACCAGTCGATCGGCATACCCATGGAGTACTTCGTCATGCCCGACGGAGTGGAGCGCGACACCATCTGCGCGGAGTCGAAGAAGAAGGCGACGCCCTGGTGCGCCGACGTCTACGAGGAAGTGTTCAACAAGGCATACCCCCCCGGCGACTGCCCGCTCCATACGAGCTGGCAATCGGGGCGGAAGAAGTCGAAGAACTCGATTAGTTTTTAAACGGCGTGAAGATCCGGGGCGAGGGTTGACTCTTCAACCCTCGAGCTCGGATTCGAAGACGTTCCCTTCCTCGGCATACGGTTGATGCGCGTCCGCGTTTCGTTTCCTGCGGAGAAGCATGACGATTGGAAGCGACAGAAGAGCGAGAACCCCCGTCCACGCGAGAAAGCGCCTGAAATCATTGTCGCGCTCCATGATGGTACCCCCGTGTTATAGACGTACAGCGACCAACGGTAATAAAGGGATTTGAGTAACGTCGGGGGGTGATCCAGGTCACAGGAAGGGACGCTCAGCCTCCGAACGCGTTCCGGCGCGCCGGGCGGACGCTCCCCGTCAGGGAGGGGTCAGCTGATTGACTCTCGCGATGAGGTACTCGAAATCGAACGGCTTGGTGATGTAATCCGCGGCCCCGTGCTTTTTCGCGTACATCTGCGCCTGCAGGTTGTTGTATGCGGTGAGAAAAATGAACGGAATGTCCCTGCAATTTTCCATCTCTCTGACCTGTTCGAAGAAATCGAATCCGTCGGCCCCCGGCAACTTGATGTCCGCGAGGATCATGTCCGGCCGGTGTTTCCCGATCTCCACGAGGGCGTCCTCGGCCTTCGACGTTTCGATGACCACGTACCCTTGTTCCCTCAACAGGCTGCTCAGGGTGGAGAGATATTCCATCTCGTCCTCAAGGAATAGAATGATTTTCTGCTGAGTCATCGGTATTTCACGCTCAAAGCTACCTGTTATGGTGCCAATATATGGAATAATTTCGTCAATCTCAACGAATCGTCCGAACGACAGGGCCCCGAATTCCTGCCGCGGATTTTTAATCTTCCCCCAAATTGCGTAAATTTACCCGTCACAATCCTTATACGGGTATCCTCCCGATAAGTTCACCGCCCGGATGGTGGAATTGGCAGACACGCCAGCTTCAGGAGCTGGTGCTCGCGAGGGCATGCAGGTTCAAGTCCTGTTCCGGGCACAAAAAAGCCGGTTTCGGTTCACGAAACCGGCTTTTAAGTTCTCCGGGTTGTTCACGGGCCCGGCTTCTCGCCTTCCCCTTCGTCTGACCCTCCCTACAACCTCCTCAAATACATCGCGGTGATGTCGTCGTTCTGGGGCGCGGACCCGGTGAACCTCCGGATGTCGGCGATCAGGTCGGCGATGAACGTCTCGGAACTGTCGGCTTTGTTCTTCGAGAGGAAATCGGTGACGGGAAACTCCTGCTCGTAGAGCACGTGCATTACGTTCTCGGCCTCGGTGACGCCGTCGGTATAGAGGAACAGGCGTTCGCCCTTCCCGAGGGTGACGCGCTCGCCCTTATAAGGAATGTCCATGTCGATGGTCCCGAGGGGCAAACCGCCGGCGTGGAGTTCCTGGATCGTCCCGTCCTTCCGGAGGATGTAGGCCGGGTTGTGGCCCGCGCTGAGGCAATCCAGGTCCCCCGTTTCCGGAGTGAGGATGGCGAAGAACGCCGTGATGAACTTGTCCGCGGTGGAGTCATTATATAAAACCTTGTTGAGCCTCGCGGCCAGGCGGGTGATGGCGAACGACCCTTCGAGATATGCCGAGAGGTAGGCGTGCAGGCTGCTCACGAGCAGCGCCGCGGGAACACCCTTCCCGGCGACATCGGCGATGATGAGGGCGAACCTGCCGTCGTGCAGGGGAATGCAGTTGAAGTAATCACCGCCGACCGATTTCGACGGTATGTTGATCCCCGAGAGGTCGTACCCTCCGATTTCAGGAAGCGCGACGGGAAGAATTTTCTGCTGGATCGACGCGGCCACCGACATTTCCTGCTCGATGCGCTGTTTCTCCAGCGCCTGATCGAGGAGGTACCGGTTCTCGAGAGAGGCGTGGACCTGCCGGGCGAGCGCATCGAGCAGAAGGTGGTCCGTTTCTTCGAACGGCGCGACTCCGGCGCGGCTTTCCTTGTCGAACAATTCGAAGGAATAGGTCCTGGCGAGGAACGAGAAACTGGAAACGATGCTGTTCATCTCTTTCGCTGACCTGTCGGCCGTCGTCCCGACCGGGAACGTGTATTCCTCCATGACGGTCATGCCGGAGGTCACGGTGACCACGCCTTTCGAGGCGTTGGTGAGCGAGGCCGCCCTCGCCACGGCGAGGTGATGCGGGTCGTCGTTATGCTCAAGCTTCGCCACCTCGATGCCTGTTTCGATCAGGCTGTTGAGCTGGAGGATGCGGTGGTTGAGCGAGAACACCATGGTCTTCTCATTCTTCCGGAAGACCATGTCCTGGTACGCAGCGTCGAAGAACTGGATGAAGACCCTGAGGGTGACGGCGTCGGCCTCGCCGAAGCCCGCGCCGCCGGTCTTCGTGGTGATGATCACGGCGACCTGGGACCCGTCGATCAGTTTCTGGACGAGCAGGAAGCTCCCTTTCTCCTCCTTCAGCGTGCACGGGCGGGCGAACTTCTCCCCGGACAGCCTGCTGAGCATGGCAACGGCGGCTTCCCCGCCCCCGACGATTGC
>DATDQD010000022.1:0-9915 GCA_035292425.1 Bacteroidota bacterium | reverse complement strand
CCTGCCGAACAGATAATCACCACGCAGAAGCCCGCCGAACAGATGACCCCCGCACCGAAGCCCTCCCCGGCAAAGTCTGTCGAGCGGAAATTCATCGTTCAAAAGCCGGGCGGTCCGAAACCGGGCGGACGCAAGCCGCTTGGTTGGAAACCCACGGGTCGAAAATCCGGCGGCCGGAAGCACACAGGATGGAAACCCGGCGATCAGAAGCCCATCGGACGGAAACCCGCCCTCCGGAGGCCCGGCGGCAGAACATCGACGTGACGCTCCCCAATTACGGGAGGATGCTCCGTCTCGCGGACGAGTTCTTCTCGGTCAGGACCGACCCGGAACAGCTCAACGTCACTCCGGAGATGATGGACCGGATGAAACGTATCCACCCCGCGACACTCTCCGATTACAGCACCCCGGACGGTCCCGTCGTGTGGATCCTCGTCATCCCGACTACGCGCGCGGTGATGGAGAGGTTTCTGAAGAAGGACATCAGCGAACCGCAACTGCTGGATTTCACCCCCATGCCGGGCGTGTACGACGCCCTCTATCTCTGTTCGGCGCTCGTCCTGCCGGAGTATAGAAAGAAAGGGCTTGCCGTGAAGGTCGCCAACGAGGCGATCGCTTCTATCCGGGGCGACCATCCCATCAGGACACTTTTTTACTGGGAATTCAGCGAGGAGGGGAGGAGGCTAGCGGAAGCGGTGTCCCGTGCATCGGGCCTGCCGTTGCGACTGCGCCACCGGAAAGTATGAAATCCCCGGAGATCGACGCGACCGCAAGCCGGCGCCATCCCCTCATATCAACCCGTTTCATGCGTTGATCGCGCAGATCCGAACGTCGCGGTCAGCTCACCGGCCGCCGACCCTCAGGCACCTCATCGAACCAGTGCCTCGTCCTGTTGCAGAACGAACAGACCGAGAGCATGACCGGAACCTCCACCAGCACTCCCACGACCGTCGCCAGCGCCGCGCCCGAACCGGGGCCGAAGATCGCGATCGCCGTTGCAACCGCCAGCTCGAAGAAGTTGCTCGCGCCGATGAGAGCCCCCGGCGCCGCGACGTTATGCCGGACCCCGAAGAGTTTCATCAGCCCGTAGGCGAGTGAGGAATTGAAATAGACCTGCACCAGGATCGGTATGGCGATCAGGAGGACATGGAGCGGCTGTGCCGTGAGGTTGTCGGCCTGGAACGCGAAAATCAGCACGAGCGTCGCCAGCAGTGCGAGGATCGTGACGGGATGGAAAAACGAAACATATTTCTCCTCGAACCACTGCGCCCCCTTCGTCCTGATAAGCGCGGCCCTGCTCATACTCCCCAGCGCAAGCGGGATGACAATGAATGTAATGACGCTATAAACGAGGACCTCGAAGGGCACCGTGAGGTTGCTCGCCCCGCTTACCAGGACGCTCACGATTGGCGCGAAAAACACCAGCATCAGGAGGTCGTTCACCGACACCTGCACGAGCGTGTACGCGGGGTCGCCATCGGTAAGGTACGACCACACGAAGACCATCGCGGTGCACGGGGCGGCCGCGAGGATAATGACGCCGGCGATGTACTGGTCGGCGAGTTCCTGTCCGATGAACGGCAGGAAGAGGTGCTTGAAGAAGAGCCACCCGATGAAGGCCATGGAAAAGGGCTTCACCATCCAGTTGACAAACAATGTGATGAGGATGCCCGCGGGTCTCTTTCGCACCCCCATCACGCTCGTGAAATCGATCTTGAGCATCATCGGGTAGATCATCAGCCAGATCAGGACCGCGATGGGGACGTTGATCTGGCTCCCCTCCCCCAGTTCCATCCCGCGCAGGAGATCGGTCACGCCGGGCAGGGCCTTCCCCAGCGCCACTCCCGCGAACATGCAGAGCGCGACCCAGACGGTGAGGTACCGTTCGAAGGGTGAAAGACGTTTCTTCGCGCCGTCCATAGGAGCCATTCCGGCGGCTTCAGAGCGGCGGGGTTTTCATCCGGGGAACGATCTCATTCCGGTAGAACGCGCTGAACCTCTCCCGGATCTCGTCGCGCACCCTCCTGAATTCGTTCATCACCTCCGCTTCGCTGCCGGTCGCCTCGGCTGGATCGTCGAAGCCGATGTGCAGCCGGTGTTTCACACTCCCGGTGAATACGGGGCAGGTTTCCTTCGCGTTATCGCACACGGTGATGACGTAAGTGAAGGCCTGGCGGAGGAACCCCTCCACCGGTTTCGGGCGGGCGACGGACAGCTCGATGCCGATCTCCTTCATCGCGGCGACCGCCTTCGGGTGGACGCGCGACGCGGGACTCGTCCCCGCCGAACGGACCTCAAGCCGCGGGTCGAGCGATTTCAGGTACGCTTCGGCCATCTGGCTGCGGCAGGAATTGCCGGTGCAGAGAATAAGGATATGCATTCCCGGTACGGATCGATATATTTGCGAAAGCGAATATATAATATCGTTCGCCCATCTCCAAATCGGTTGGGCGGATGAATTCGGTTGACAAATTGGACGAAGAGAAAACCAGCAGGGGCCGAGGGCTGGCTGATCAACCAACTTCATCCATCTCATATTCCATGAAAGTTGGCCCCAATTGATGTCATTTAGGGGTTTATTTCTAATTACCCCTGCGATTGACTCAACGGCGTTTTCTGTTTAAATTGACCCATCATTTTCACACCTCTTTGTCACACCGTTCCTCAAGGGAGATGATAGGAACGACACTTACACATTTCCAGGTACTGGAAAAACTCGGCGAAGGCGGGATGGGCGTGGTGTACAAGGCCCGGGATCTCACCCTCGACCGATCCGTTGCGTTGAAACTCCTCTCCACCCTCTCCCAATCCGACTCGGTTGAGATCGCCCGCTTCCTTCAGGAAGCCAAAGCTATCTCATCACTCAACCATCCGAACATCGCCACCGTCCATTCACTGGAAGACCACCAGGGACAAAAGTTCATCGTGATGGAGTACCTCGATGGTGGAACACTCAAGGATGTAATCAGGAAGGGAGAACTTCCCATTGATGTCGCTCTGGACTACGCCATCCAGATTGCCGATGGCCTCTCGCACGCCCACAAGCAAGATATCGTCCACCGTGACTTGAAGACGGAAAACATCATGCTGGACGGGAACGGGAACCTGAAGATAACCGACTTCGGACTGGCGAAGCTCAAGGGGAAGACGAAGCTGACCAAGACCGGCAGCACGATCGGGACTGCGGCCTACATGTCGCCGGAGCAGGCGAGGGGAGAGGATGTGGATCGGCGGTCCGACATTTTTTCGCTGGGTGTGATACTCTACGAATTACTTGCCGGGACGCTACCCTTCAAGGGAGAACACGAGGCGGCGCTGATGTACGAAATTGTGTATGAGAAACCGAAACTCATCCACACGGTTCGCCAGGGGGTTCCCGACCGGTTGGAGATCATACTCGACAAGATTCTTGCGAAGGATGCCCGTGACAGATACCAGAATGCGGAAGAACTACTGGAGGACCTCAGGCGCCTGTCCGAAACTCTCAGACTGGGCGGGAAGGAAATCTTTCCCTGGATCAGGATCGCCGGCATCAGGAGGCAGGCGAAATGGGTGATTCCCGTCGGATCATTTTTCGTTCTCCTTCTGCTGTTTGTGGTGTTCTATCCTGGTTCGGCTCCCGATGAGAGGATCAGGATCGCGGTATTGCCTCTGGAAGTGGAGGGGACTCTTTCCGCCGAGGATGCATGGCTCCCCGACGGGATTTGTCGTTCGATCACGAATAAGCTGACCGGTCTGAACAATCTTACCGTGACGCCCTGGTTATCATCACAGCGTTACCGTGACCATTCCATGACTCTCCAGCAAATAGCCGACACGCTTGGGGTGAGAATGGTATTGACCGGATTACTGAGATTGAACGGAAACCGGCTCTTCACGAGCATGGAACTGATCGATCCGAAAAAAAATGAAATGGTGTGGGCGGATGAATTTGACGGGTCAAAATCGGAAATCTTCGATGTCCAGACGAACATCGCCCTGGGTGCGGCTGAAGGTTTAAAGATCGGCTTGAGTAATCAGGCAATAAATCAGATCGCCATGCCTCCCGCCAGAACACTCGATGCGTACGGTTACTATATCAGGGGGTCGATGGAGCTCCAGAAAGAAACCCCGGAGGGAAATGATCTCGCGCTCGCGTATTTTAACAAGGCGATCGAACTGGATTCGGGAATGGTGGATGCATATGTGGGAAGGGGGGCAGTACATGGAAACAGCTACTTCTACGGGTTGGGAGGCAGGGAGAGCCTTGAAGAAGCTGAGCGCAACTATCAACATGCTGTTACTCTGAATCCGTATTCGACCGATGCCAGACGGGGGTTGATTCTGGTGTATTATGAAATCGGTTCGTCGGAGGATTGTCTTAAGCAGGGTGACATATTTCCAAAGGACAGCCTCGAGGACGGCGGGATCTTATCCGTGAGAGCCGAAGCGTATGTCCTCGGAGGATTGGCGGAGAAGGCTGTACCACTTTATAGAAAGATCCTGGAAATTGATCGGGGCGATGCCAGCGCCCAATGGCACCTGGTGCTGTCACTGGCATGGGCGGGTTTATACGACGAGGCACTTGACGCCGGCGATGTTTATTTTACGCGGTTCGGTGAAGATGCGGAGGTTCATACATGGGTTGGTTTTTCCTACGTCCTCCTGGGAGACCTGGACGCGGCGCAAGTTCACTACCAGAGAGCCATGGAGCTGTTTGGCGATTATCCAACCGATTATGTCTACCTTTTCGCAGCGAGGGTCCTGCGTCTTTCCGGAGACAGTAGTCGGGCCGATTCAATTTTAACCACCATGATTGCCCGCGGCGAGAACCAACGGAGACTCTCTCCATCCAATACGAGGGTGTCTGCTTTCCTCCTGGCCGGATATCTGCTCCTGAATCGCCAGACGGAGGCCGATCAGCTCTATTCCAAGATCGACTGGCAACAGAACACCGGCGATTGGTTCGTGGCAGGTTTGATGTATTCCATTAATAAAAAGGACTCGGCTCTGATCAACCATACGCTCAGAAAAATGATCGATGCGGGCGGTGACTTCACGGGGGGAATAAGCTCGCTTATCAGGATAGGGTTAGTGAATATCGATGAGAAGTTGGAAGAGGCACCTTACTTCGCAGACAGGAGTCTCTTGAAAGAATTAAAAATGGTGCATCAGAGGTACCTGGATTCATATTAAAACTGCGAATGGTTAACCAGGATGATTGGGAAAGAAATCTCCCACTTCAGGATCACCGAAAAACTCGGCGAAGGCGGAATGGGAGTCGTGTATAAGGCGCGGGACCTGAAGCTGGACCGGTTCGTCGCATTAAAACTCCTGGCTCCGAGCCAGGGCGACGATCCCGCGGAGCTGGAACGTTTTCAACACGAAGCCAGGGCCATCTCGGCGCTTAATCATCACCATGTGGCGACAATCCACGCGCTCGAAGAGCATGAAGGTCGGAAAGTCATCGTGCTGGAATACCTGTCCGGGGGCACACTGCGAAAGGTCCTGCGTCAGGGTCAGCTCCCGATAGAGCGCGTTCTCGAGTACGCGATCCAGATCGCGGACGGGCTTGCCCATGTCCACCGAGAAGGGATTATCCATCGTGACCTGAAGACGGACAACATCATGCTGACGAAAGACGGTGAGTTGAAGATCACCGATTTCGGCCTGGCGAAATTGCAGGGATTGACGAAAGTGACCCGGACCGGAAAGCAGATGGGTACCGCGGCCTACATGTCGCCGGAACAAGCGCGCGGAGAAACGATAGACTCCCGTTCAGACATCTTCTCCTTCGGAGTCCTGCTGTATGAACTCACGACCGGTATGTTGCCCTTCAGGGGCGAGCACGAAGCGGCGCTTCTCTACGAGATTGTGTATGAGAATCCGCGACCCATGAATGAAATGCGGGACGATGCGCCGGCCGGACTGGAGGAGATCATCTCGAAGGCCATGGAGAAGACCATTGCCGCCAGGTATCAGAGTGTCGATGAGATGCATCGAAACCTGAAGGATCTGAGGGACGGCAACTATCGACCTGTTCCTCCGAAGGAGGGGATGGGTAGGCCACGACTGTTCCGACTGACCCCGGCCAGTATCTTCATGACGAGCCTGCCGATCATCGCCGTGATCCTTGTCCTCTGGTTCGCCTTAAAAGAATCAGAGTCGATTTCCGTCGCAGTCCTTCCATTCCGGCTCCTGGCGGGTGACTCCAAAGATACGGCTTGGGTAGGATATGGCATGAGTCAAAATCTCACGAGTAACCTTTCGAAAATCCGTGGCCTGCGAGTCCTCCCCTGGGAGACGTCGCAACGGTACAGGGAAATCGAATCGGTCCCCGATCTCGGCATTGAACTCGGCGTCGAACGATTGGTCGTGGGGAGTTTCCGAATTACCGAAAACAAGATCAACACAAGCATAGAATTAATAGATCCCCATGAAAACAGGCAGGTCTGGGCTGACGAGTTCGATGGGACCGTGGCGGACATCTTTATTCTGCAAACGAATATCGCCCGCGATGTCGCAGCGGGCATTATCGGCGAACTGGGAACGGCTGAGGAAGGAAGTATTTCGGGACAGGCTGCGACGAACACTGAGGCCTATAAATTCTATATTATGGGATCTCAGGAATTGCAGTCCGATGCCCGGGAGGGCACCGACATGGCCCTCGCATATTTTGAGCGGGCCATCGAGCTCGACCGGGAGCTGGCCGATGCGTACGTCGGTCGGGGCGCTGCCCTTGAAAATCGTTTTTTCCGAGCGTGGGGAGGCGGGATCGAGGGCCTGGAGATGGCGGAGAAAAGCTATCGGAGAGCCCTCGAAATCGATCCTGGATCCATATCCGCCAAACGCGGTCTGGTGGTGTCCTATTGGGAGCGGGGAATGTTCGAAGAGTGTCTAAAGCTGGGGGCATCAGTCGCCGATCATGAGCCTGATGACATTGCCGCGCTCATGCTTCGGGCCGACGCCTATCAGCTCGGGGGCCTCCCCGACAAAGCCGTTCCCATCTTCGAACGGGTACTGCAGCTTGACAAAGCCGACCAGGGTGCAGCCTGGGGTCTGGTGATATCGCTGGCCTGGTCGCTTCAGCCGGATCGGGCTATTGACGTGGGCCAACAATCTTTTGAAAATTTTGGAGAAGATCCGGAGCTCCATGTCTGGGTCGGAATCGCGTATTTACTCCTAGGCGATCTTGACGCGGCAAAAGTCCACCTTCATCGGGCGGATGAATTGTTCGGTGAGGAGACGCGCGAGTATGTAGCGCCATACCTGTGGCTTGTGAACCGTCAGTCGGGGGACAGTGTCCTGGCCCTCCGGACTATCGAACCCACGGTCGAACAGATGGAACAAAAGTTAAGAAGCGATCCAACGAACTTCAGACTTACACATTTTCTCGCTGAACTCCACGCGCTTATGGGAAATCATGATCGCGCCATTGAATTGTTGAAGGTGAGCTCGACACACTCAACAAGCGGAAATGGCCTGGCTCCTGTACTGCTTTTATTGTCGGAGAAGGATACCTCGGGATTCATTGCAAATCGATGGGAGGAAATCGTCGCTGGGGGTACAGATGAACTTTTTGCCATTACATTACTCGATGCAATAGGCTATTTCGGGAAAAAAAATACCGTCGCGGGTACGAACCAGGAGAGAATGATGATGAAAATGAGGGATCTGAATCTTCGGCGCCGTCGTACATACTGAGACCTGAATACCACTTGACATTCTCAGGATTATATCGTACAATCGCGATGGGAGGTTGGTTCCTTCCATCCATCAAGGAGGTACATCATGAAACAACTGTTTGTTGTTCTTTTTACCCTCATTTCCCTCATTCTCACGTTCATTCCCACCAGCCACGCCTGTGGATCAAAGTTTCTGGTTAAAGGTTTCAAATTAAATAAGTCTCAAAGCCCCAGAATCGGTGAGGCCTCGAAGATTCTCATCTACTTAGCCCCCCAAACGGATGCCGTCGAAGACGCGCTCGATAGAGATTTCCAGTATCAATTGAACGCCATGGGGCATGCGGTCTACCTCGTTGAGAGCCTGGAAGACTTAAACACGGTTCTTAAGGAAGACAGGGCCATCGATCTCGTCATTTGCGGTCTCCCGGCGATCGGCGAGGCCGAAAGGGCCTTGCACCAGGCCGGCGTACAAGCCGTACTGATGCCTGTGGTTGAGCAAGATAAACCGGAGGAAGTCACGGCTGCCAGGGCAAAATTCGGATCCGTAATAAAAGATTCCGAACGGACGCTCGCGAAGGTTCTGATGGTGAATACGATGCTGAAGGACCGCCCAAGGAAGACCTCCGCAGGCTCCTGGTAAGTTTACCAAACCGCTGTCTATCTTATAGTCAAATCCCGACCGGGAGGTCGCAATGACAAGATCATCACTTGCAATTAATAGATTACTGTTCTTGACCTGTTTCCTGTCGCTGATCACGCACACCCCAGCCGTTGCACAGGCTTGGGTGCCGCCGGAAGCACAGCTCTCCGTCTCCCTGCTCTATTCCTACAGCGACGTTGGCAACCATTTGTTCTCGGCCGACGTGATCGATGCGGGAGTCAATTTAGGAAAGTCCATTGATTTCGGAGATATCAAGGCCCACACAATGATTCTCGGCTTCGAATATGGCCTCACATCGAGATTCGCGGTGAGCGGACGGCTGCCCGTCGTCGTTTCGAAGTATGATGGCCTGATTCCGGACAATACCTCGGTCGACGATGGATTGTTCCGGGGAAGTGCACAGGATTTCAGATTCGATGCCCGATATCTCGTACTCGTCGAACCCATCGCCCTGACGCCCATCGTCTCTGTCGTTCTCCCTTCGCATCACTATGAAACATTGGGACACGTCGCCGTTGGGAATGACCTCCGCGAAATACACGTCGGCGCCTATACCGGGACGGCGCTCCCATTCATCTCCGAGGAACTGTATGCAGAAGCCGGCATTGAATATGCCATCGTCGAGGATATGGAACTTGCGGCAGCCACCAGCGGGGACCACTCAACGGATTACGCCACTCTCGGAGTAGAAGTTGGGTATTTTTTTTCACCATATCTTTCCATCAATATCCAGGGTCTCCTGAAAAACACTTACGGCGGTTTCGACTGGCTGGATCCTATGACTGGAACTGAAGAGGGCTGGTATTCCCATGATCGTTTTGCCGCCGTGGATTTTTTTCATTTAGGCGGTTCTGTATCCTACGACATTACCGATCATACGACACTCTACTTTGGTTATTCGAACACCGTCTGGGGACAGAATAGCCACGAACTGGAGTCCATCATGCTCGGAACATCCTGGTCATTCTGGGTACCCTGAATCCATTATAACGGGTAACGGTTCCGGTACGGTCCCCCGGCCGATATCATCGTCATCCCCCGATCGATGATTCCTTGCCTCACACTCAGCTTTTCCCTATATTTAGTGCGCTTTTTGAAATAGCGTAATTTCCGAGTCCATTCCCCATTTTCATCACCGTTTTTCACTTGCTCCAGTCGTTATTTCTGACCGGATCGGAGAGGGGCTTGTCCCGCTAGATGGCGCAGATCTTCCATCCGAGCATGAAGGTCGTATCCCGCGACTCGGTCATCAAGGCCACGCTCGTCGTGCTCTACTTCACCGGCCACACTCTTCTCCTCCTCGCCTTCACCTTCTCCGCGGCCGCGCAGGAGCCGGCCGTCCTCACGGCCGATGCTTTTGCGCTCGGGGCTGGAAGCGTGCAACTCTCATACGGCGTTGAGTACTCCGCGAAGGATGCGGCGTCCGTTAGTTTCGACGACCCTCGAACCCTTCCGCCGGCATTGCGATATTTAACGAGAGCGCTGCCGATGTCGGCGCGCATCGGCGTTGCCGCCAACGTGGACGTCATCGTCGGCTGGCGCGGACGCCTCATCGCGAGGACCGGCGGCGACGCGACGTACACCGATTGG
>DATDQD010000021.1:0-4468 GCA_035292425.1 Bacteroidota bacterium | reverse complement strand
CACGCTTGTCGCCGGGGAGTGGCTTCCTTCGAAATCGTACCGGAGATATTCTCCGCCGCCGATCTTCCGGGCGGTGACGGGGAGATAACGGGGGGTGAATTCCACCACCGTCGCGCCGGGGCCGGAGGAGAGCACCGCGATGTCTCCGCCGGAAGCGCCGGATGACCGGGCTCCCCCGAAGAGGGTCAACGCGGGTAGCAAGGCGAGGTATGTTCCCGGGTATCGTTTCATCGATTCAAAGTCAATCCAAAATCAATCCAAAATCAGCCCAAAAAAACCGGATGTCGGAAAAACCCGACACCCGGCACGCTCACACGAATTCATGAACACCCGTTTTCGTCAAAGGTTTTTCGCGCTTCCTGAAATCGACGTTCGGCCGTCCGCGACGGCAAAACGCTCTTTCTTGCTGCTTAAACCCTTAACAAAAAAATATGCTCAGGACTCCTTGTGACTGACCTTGATTCGATACATATGAATATAGAGAAAGCGGGAGATATTGTCAAGGCAATGGTTGATTTTCTCCCCGAAAATGCGTAAATTAAATCACAATTCGGGACAATTTCTCCACTTCTCTCCGACCATGACTAAAAACCTTGGGGTATTGTTTGTTGCGAGCGAGGCGGATCCGTTCATCCGGACCGGCAGTCTCGCGGACCTGGCCGGGAACATCCCGAAAGCCATCAAGAATTCCGGGCACGACGTCAGGGTCGTGCTTCCCGGTTACAGCTGCATCAACGGGAGAAGGTTCCAGATCCACAACCTCCTGAGGATGAAGGACATCTGCGTCCCCGTCGCCGGGATCACCGAATACGCCCAGGTGCGCTCTTCCTATCTCAACGGCGACACGCAGAAGGTCCTCGTCTATTTCCTGGCCAACGACCGGTATTTCAACCGCGAAGGGCTCTACGCGAATCCCGAGACGAAGAAATATTTCCCCGACAACGACGAACGCTTCATTTTTTTCTGCCGGGGCGTCCTCGAGATCCTGAAGCGGCTAAGGTGGCAGCCCGAGGTCATCCATTGCAACGACTGGCAGACGGGGCTGATCCCCGCGTACCTCAAGACGATCTATAAGAACGACCCCTTCTTCCGGAACGTGAAGACCGTCTTTACGGTGCACAACCTCGCCTCGCACGGCACGTTTCCGAAAAGCGCCTTCGAAAAGAGCGGCCTCCCGCTCGGACTCTTCTCGGACAACGGAGGACCGGGCGGGCGTCTCAATTTCCTCAAGGCCGGCATGACCTGCGCGGACGTCGTCACGACGATCGGGGCGAAGGCGGAAAAGGGAATCCGCCATTCCAGCCAGGTGGACATCGAACAGCTGTTCCAGGACAGGAAAAGCTCGATTATCACGCTCGTTTCAGACCACACGCGCGCGAACCACGTGGATAACCTGGCCCGTCAGTTCATGGACATCTACGCCTCGCTCGTCAAGAATGGCTGATGGGAAACATCGCGGTATTTCTCGACCGTGACGGCACGGTCAACGAGGAAATCGATTTTCTCACCTCGCCGCGGGACCTCCACCTGATCCCCCGCTCCGCAGAAGCGATCCGCATGGCCAACGACCTGGGCCTGAGGGTCTTCATCGTCACCAACCAGTCCGGCGTCGCGCGGGGGCTCCTCAGCGAGGCCGATCTTCTCGAGGTCCACCGGATCCTGGCCGGGCGGCTCATGGAATCGAACGCCCGCGTCGACCGCATCTACTACTGCCCGCACCATCCCTCGGACGGAATCGACGCCTACCGGAGGGAATGCGACTGCAGGAAGCCGAACACCGGGATGATCGACCGGGCGGTCAGGGAATTCCGCATCGACCCCGCGAAGTCTTATGTCATCGGCGACCGGACCGTCGACGTGGGAATGGCGAAGAATGCCGGCGCGCACGCGATCCTGGTCCTTACCGGTTACGGCAGGGCGGAACGGGAACTGTGCGAGAAGGACGGCATCCCCCTCGATTACGTCGCCGACGACCTCTACGACGCGATGGAGTACGTCGCCGGACACCTCGACCACGAACCAGCAGAACCCGCATGATGACCGCCATGAGAACCGCCACGCCCCTCACACTCCTCGCCGCCCTCCTTCTGACGCAGGCGGGATGTTCCGACGATCCGAATGCTTCCGGCGCGCAACTGCTCCCCGACTCACTGAACATCGTCACCCTCACGACCGCCGCGACCTCCGACACGAACTACCTGACACGGGTCGGGGGCAACCAGGGCACGCTCCTGGTCGGGACCGCCCCCGGTTTCGAGGCCCGCACCCTCCTGCGGTTCTCCTTCCCGTCCTTCGACACGACGTCCCGGATCGATTCCGGCGTGATCAAGCTCCGGGTCAGCTACCGGCTGCCGGACAGCGGCGGGGCCGTTTCTTTCGCGATCCACGCGATGACCGCCTCCTGGGGCAACGCGTCGTTCCGGTGGGACAGCATACCGAACTCCTTCGACCCCGCGGCCTCAGGCGCTTTTGCCGGTTCCGTTTCGGCGGGCGACACCCTCGTGAGGGTCAAGGTCGATACCGCGTTACTGCGGTCGTGGCTCAGGGCCCGGACGGGATCCCTCATGATGATCCCCGACGCGGGCCAGGCGACGGTCATCGGGTTCCACAGTCACCTCCAGGTCTCCGCCGGCCTCCAGCCCGTCCTTGAAATCAGCTACAGGGGCGCCGCCGATACGACACTGAAAATGACCAGGAACGCGATCGAGGGGGTGTTCGTCGCCGACGGTCCCGTTCCCGTCCAGGACGGGCTCACCGTGCTCCAGAGCGGAGTCGCGTACCGCGGGCGCTTCAGGTTCGATTCCCTCGCGCTCCCCGCGGGCGTCAGCATCTCCCGGGCATACCTGGAGGTGACCCCGAATCCCGGGCTGCCCACCGGACCGGGCGCGTCGAGGGACACACTGACCGTTTCGTTCGTGCAGGATCGCGCCTTCCCGCTGGACTCCATCGTGCTCTCGGGACTCTGTTACCCGGTGACGGTCAACGGATCGAGGATCTACAGGGCCGACATTAAAACCTACGTCCAGCTCTGGAACACCAGGGAGTCCAATTATGGCATCGTCCTCAGGACTCTCGGCGAACTCACCACGCTCGACCGGTTCGGGTTGTACAATTCCTCGGCCGCTGATTCGCTCCGCCCCCTGATCCGGATCACCTACACTCAATTCCCCTGACATGAAAACTCCGAACGGTACGCCGTCCACGAGGATCGTCGCCGTCGCGATCGCCGTCATCCTCTCAACCGCGCCCCTGCCCGCCGGGAGCGGCGGGTCCGTCTATTCCCGATTCGGCGTCGGGGACCTGAGGTTCACCTCCGCGACCCGGCTCCTCGGCCTGGGCGGGACGGGCGCCGCCTACCGGCCGTCCGGGTCGATTAACGACGTGAACCCGGCCGCGTGGTCGGGGATTTCCAGGATGAGGTTTTCCGCGGGCGCGCTCTACGAGGGCTTCTCGACGGATGACGGGACCGCCTCCGCCTACCTCGCCGGGATGTTTTTCAACGGTCTGAGTCTTGCCATCCCGGTCGACAGCGGGATGGGGATCGCCTTCGGCGCGGGCATCGCGCCGTACAGCCGGGTGAACTACAGGATCGTCGAGCCGGTTGATCAGGACGGCGTCGCCTACACGCTCACGCACATCGGCGATGGGGGAATCTCCAGGGCGTTCGCGGGGCTGTCGGTCAGGATCGCCCCCGGGCTGAGCGCCGCGGCGCAGTTCAATTATTTCTTCGGCTCCAACCGGTATATCATGAAACAGCGATTCGACGGGACCGCGTACACGAACGCGGAACTCACCAGGACCGCAAACGTGAAGGGCGCCGGCGCGACGTTCGGCGTACTCTGCGACGAACTCGCCCGGATCGCGGGGCTCCCGGCGGGACAGACGCTCGCCATGGGCTTGTCCCTGACGACGACGTCCTGGCCCACCGTCGGCGGCGAACGGATCTTCAATTACGGCGCGGCTGTCTCCACGAACCCGAACGACACGCTTGAAGGGGGGGAACGCTCATTCCGTCTCCCCTTCTCGCTTACCGGCGGCCTGAGTTACAGCTCCGGCAATGTGCTCGCCGCGGCCGACGTCCGTTACCAGGACTGGGGCGGGAACACCTATGAAACCTACCCGGGGGTCCGGCTGAAAAACGGCCTGCGGATTTCGGCCGGGGCGGAGATCACCAGCGGCGACGCCGTGAACGTGAGCCCCGGCAGGAGGGTGTCGTACACCTTCGGGCTGTACCACGATGCGGGCTACCTCGAGATCGGCGGCGAAGCGATCAGCGAAAACGGCGTCGCGGCCGGCATCACGTTTCCGATCCTGAACGAGACCAGGCTCTCCCTGGCGGCCGGTTTCGCGATGCGCGGCTCCACGGACAACCTTTTGCAGGAAGATAAAATTTTCCGTATATCGGCTTCGATGGACGTCACCGAATTGTGGTTCCAGCGTCCCGCCGAGGAATGACCCATACGCATAC
>DATDQD010000020.1:0-11965 GCA_035292425.1 Bacteroidota bacterium | reverse complement strand
GAGGTGGCTCGCCGCAAGCCGGCGTCCCACTATGCGGCCGATCGCGGAAATGGATCAGCTCCGTTTGCCCGTGCGGGCCAGCCGCGTGCGGATGTTCCGGTTCACCCTCTCCGAGAGTCCGAGGGCGGCTGCAAGCAGGCGGCGCACGGGCATGCTGTCGATCGACCTCGCGTAATACCTGTGCAGCTTGGGGCTCCAGATCTGGATCCACCCTTCGTTGCTTCCGAGAAACTCGAATGCCTCCAGCCCGTCGTTGAACGCCCGTTCGAGCGTTTTGTACATCAGGAGGATCCCGGGGGAGCACTGAGAAAACCGTTCGTCGTACCCGATCTTCAGCAGCCAGTACCTCCGGGCATATTCCACGGCGAGCTGGGCCGCGACCGGCGTCCCGCCGATCCGCATGAATGCGAACCGCAGCATGCCATGCGCGGCGGCGGCGCGGCCGTACAGTTCGAAAAATGTACGGAGGGGATCGTTCGTCCTCAGCGCGGTGCCGAGCCTCCCCTTCCAGCATTCACCCTCAACGGAGACGAAACGGTCCATCAATTCCCCGAACTCCGAGGGTCCGGGCGAGATAAAATCGTAACTCACGGGCCCGGTCGTCTCCGCCCTCTTCATCGCCCTGCGGTGGGCTGATCTCCACTTCGGCGTTATCGTCTCGTAATACGCCTCCCAGGAGCCGTCAATCCGGATCCATGGTGACGTGGCCAGGGAATTCCGGATGATGTCGACGGATCCTCCGGCAATTTTCGAAAGCTCGGCGACGATGATGGGGTCGTTCACTCTGTCGATGTTGACGGGGAGCCCGTGGTTTGAGACGTCATCCAGAATGCCCCGGAGGTGCGAGGGGTGATCGTACAGGATACCGGAGGGCTCGGACAGCGTCGACGACCCGATGAACTCGAGGGACTTCAGGCCGAGCCTGCGGCGCTGTACGAACGGGGCGATCGCGACGATGTCATCGCCGGATTTACGGACGAATACCGCGAGCCGGTCGTGGGAGTGGAGCGCGGCGGCGGCGGACGAAAACCAGTCGTGGCTCAGGATCGGCGCGGAGAACCTGGAAGCGAGCCGGTCCCATTGAGGCCCGAGCGCCCTGAGACCCTCGAGGGTGGATACGATCTCCCGACTGGTCGACGGTGGAGGCAAGATAAATCGATCGTGGATGGTTTCTGGAGCGTATTGTACCAAATTGAGCCGTGAATGTCAATCGGTGCGGCAGAGATCAGAGTTCCTCGTCGTCACCGTCGGGCAGCTGCTCCAGGACCGGGACGGGCCTCGGGACGTAGAGCCCCTCCCGCCTCACGGGCGGGCGGTCCTCCCGGACCGGTTTCGGCCTCCGTTCGCGGACGCCGAGGCCGGGGCGATAAAGGAGCGGTACCTTGAATTTCATGCTCGAATCAACGTTACGCCCCAGCGGCTGGAGCAGCCCCGTGTCATACAGCGCCCGGATCGCCTCGTCGCCGTTCGGCGAGAGGGGGGCGAAAAGCATGTACAGCACCTCGCGATGGAACGTGGTCGTGTCGCTGCCGCGGAACACGTCGAAATGTCTCGAAAGGTGAGGGAATTCGGAATAGAGATACGTATCGCACCTGTAGGACGAAACCATCGCGAACGCCTCGCGGAGCGCCTCCGGACCGATCAGGTGCGTCGACAGGTGGTTCCCCCCGATCCGGTTCATCTCGCGCTGCTGCTCCACGGCCTTGTTTCCGAGGTGGATCAGTTCGCGCGGGAAACTGCTCCCCGTACCGTCTCTGAGCCCGCGGAGGATCCACTGGTGGGTGGGCATGGGCTTCGCCTGGCCGGGTTTCCCCTGACCCAGGGTCGGTTCGAAGATCGCGTAGAAGACCTTCAGGACGTATTCGTCCGAACCGAGGATCACGGCGGACACGTCCACCGTGTCGCCGAGCACCTCCTGGCAGTACGATTTGACATGCTGATCGTCCACGGCGCGCACCACGAGCACTTTCAGCAGGAGGGATTCGCGCCATTTCATCTCGCTGCTGTAGCTCGCCAGCTGCGATTTGTTGGCGATGTGCAATTGCCGGAAGATGTCGTTCCGGAGGAATATCTTGAGATGAATGTTCCTGAAATGGTTGCCGTACTGCACGAGCAGCCGGACGAGCCCGGTGATCGAGGCCTTCAGTTTTGGAAAATCGTCCACGAACAGGAGGTCGAGCCCGTCGAGCAGCATCCAGGCGAGGCTGTTCGTCTCACGGAGGACGAGATCCACGTGCTCCAGGAGGCCGATGATGCTGACGCCGGTGCGGTCCTTGAAGCGGGTGTTGCCTGCCGCCGCCTGGCCGTTACCGCCCAACCCGCTCGAACCGAACATGCCCGAAAGGACATTTTTCATTTTGAAAAACATTCTCTCGTCTTTTCTCAGGCCGAGGGTCACCAGCACCCGTTCGAGTGTTTCAAACGATTTTTTCAGATTGGACTTCTGCGTCCTTTCTACGAAGCCCCGCATCCTGTCGTCGTTCACCAGCCTCAGCGCGCCTTTCATGCCCAGGTAGAGCAGCCAGAAATCCCTGAATTCGTCCACCGACGAGGGATTGAGTTCCTTCAGCGACACGCCCGGGACGTTCTCCTCCGTCTGGAGCCCATAGGCGGGGATGCAATAGATCTCGGCATAGTTTCTCGGGAGAAGCGGCTTGACCTTGGCAAGGTCTTTAATCAGGAGGCGGCAGATCGCGCTCTTTCCCGATCCCTTGTTCCCCACCAGGAGGGTATGTTGCGCCTTGAGGATGCCCCTGAGCATTTCCGTGCCGATGAAACAGGTGCTGAATCTGTCGTCGGATTCGCCATCGACACGGCCAAAATTGAGGCATACCAGGGCTTGCTGGGGGTCCATTGAACTTCCTTTCGGATCGATCCAAAGAGAGGCCGGCGGAATGCGCGGCGCTGAATAGAAACCTACGTAATTTAGCCCCATGCCCGGTGGAGAAATGTGCCTCACATCACACGGTGCGCGGCCTCAACTCCCTCATTTTAAACCGGTTTCGGCGGCTTTCGTATGACGGGTTGCTCCGCTTGACGAAATTCATTACTTTCCAGCCGGAGATGAAATCTTCAGATGCCTGAGAGCGGTCATTACGCGTATTTTTCCAGCCTCGAGCGGACGATCAAGGTCGCCCTCGCGCTCTATATGCTCCTCCTCCTGGCCGGTTCGGCATGGCTCATCGCCGGGATTGCGCAGACGTGGGAGATTTTGCGGCGAATCGACAACTCCGCCTTTTATGCCGTGCTCTTTTCCCTGTTCGCGTTCGGCGGCGTCTATTACGTCGTCAGTAAAATCCACTGGCTCGGGGAACTGCACATCTGGCTCGACCGCCGGTTTTTCGGCTTCCTCGAAAAATCGAACGAGGTTATTTTCCAGGCGATGGTCCACGTCCTCGAGTCGGACGATCAATCCTATGCCAGGGACCTGCGCTCCGAAGAACGGTATTCAATGATCCACTCCGTGTTTTCCCGGTTGGCGGAGAATTACCGGCTGTTCGATACGCTGATGGAGAGCGGCATCTTCCGGTCCTGGATATGGTATTGGGTGATGAACTACGGCACATTCACCTTCTCACTCCTCACCATCGGGAGTTTCGCGGCCATGCTCACGGGCGATGACCCCTTCGTCCGGACATTGTTTACCGTCTGCTGGATTGCCGCCCTGCTCCATCTTGCCGTCAATCTGGTCCTGGGGCACTACCTCACCGGGATGACGAGGAAAGTATCAGAATCGATCGTTCTCACCTATAAACCGCAGATCACGCTGATGCTCCGGGACTCGATCGCGCGTTAGGCGCGGCCCGGAACACGATCAATCGATCCCGCGTGGATCACCGGGACCCCGTTCCCGTCGGGCACCGATCGGCTCCCGCGGCCGTTCCTGTGGAATAATTCCATCGCACCTCTTCCTCCGCACGTTCAACAACGACATGAGGACGACCATGAAACCTGAACAGCTGCTCGTCGGTGAAAGCGACGTCATCGTCAAATTACGGAAGGACCTTCCTAAATTCGCGCTCAGGAAGGACAACCTCCTGATCGAGGGTGAGCGGGGAACCGGCAAAACCACGGTCGCCCGGATCCTGCTCATGCTCTCCCCGCCGCGCGGCGAGATGGTCGAAATCAACCCGCACGGCGCAGGCGACATCGCGGTCGGCAAGGCGCTCGGCAGGATCGGGGAGGCCGCGCTGCTGTTGATCCCGGACATCGGTGAATTTTCATTCCTCCACCAGTCGATGATCGCCTCCTCCATCCGGCCTCAGGCCGGGAAACGCGGTCCGAGGGTCATCGCGACGGTCACGGGCGGGCTCGACGAACTGGTCGAATCGAAAAAAATGCTCAGGGACCTCGCGGCGATGGTGGATCAATTTTCCCACGTCGGGATTCCCCCCCTCAGCCGCCGGGTGAACGACATACCCCTGCTGGCCGACGCCTTCGCGCGGAATGCGGCAGCCGCCGCGAACCGCGCGCCCGTGGTGATCGAAACCGGCACGGCAGATTTCCTCAGGCGGAGGACATGGAAGGGGAACGTCCGTGAACTGAAATTCGTGGTGGAGCGGGCGGTGATGGAGTCGGCGGGCGGGGTGCTCGAGCTTCCCACCGACCTCGTCGACGAGGCGACGCAGTTGAGGGGCATTCTCTCGAACATCGGGGACGGAAAACGCTTCTCCTTCGACAAATCGCTGTTGAACCTGGAGAAGACCCTCCTCGAGCGAACGCTGGCGGAGGTGAGCTTGAACCAGTCGCGCGCAGCGGAGATCCTGAACCTGTCGGAGGCGAACCTTCGCTACAGGATGAAGAAATTCAAAATCAGGGGATGATTCCCGCATAAAAAAGGCTGATCCCGTCGGAACAGCCTTTGGATTGCCCACGGGAATCCCCCGATATCCCGCAAGGTCTGCCGCAATGTCTTACCGATCCGGTTTTCCCGCCGGCGGCACCTCCGACGTCGGCACGATTCTGATCCTGCCCGCCTCGGGCGCCGGCGTGGGCGAGGCCTGGAGAATCAGCGAACCCGGGCCGCCGGTCTTGACCCAGTATCCGTATCCCGGATGCAGTGTATCCGCGGTGAAATACCCGAGATTGTAACCGAAGAACGTCGACGTGACCAGCCCGCCCGGATCGCTCAGGATGGATGAAACCGCGACCGGCGAACTGATCGAACCGACGATGTTCCAACCCTGGGATACGGTGACGGTGTCAGCGGCAATCACGCCGCCGTCGAGATTCACCGACTGGGCGCCCCCGAATTTCAGCCAGTACCCCGTCCCCGGGGAAACGCTCGCCTGCGCCAGGTATCCCCCCTGGTAGATGAACGCGGACGACGTCGCACCGGGATAGAGCGCGGCTACGCTCCCGTCGACGGGTACCACCGGCATCGAGAGCAGGTTCCATCCGTCCGCCACCGGCAGGGAGAAAGCTCCCTGCGGTTTTACGATGATGATTCCCTTCATCCCACCCGACGCGTGGGGGACGCACACGTAACGGATCGTTCCCGGCTGCGCCGGTATGATTTCCCCTCCGCCGAAGGGCGTGTCGAAACCGCCGTTCGACGCCGTGTCATCGGCGACCCAGGTGAGGGAGTCCACTTCCCTGGCGGTGTGCATTGTATCGAGGACGAAGCGCACCGTGTCGGAGCTGTCGATAGCGATGGTGTCCGGTTCGAACGTGAAGCCGACGCTGATGATGACGTTGTGGGCGTAATTGAGGAAATCGATAGTGTGGTCCTCCCCGGCCCCGATGGTGACCGACCGGAAATTGAATGGCGTCAGGCCCTGGGGGGCACCGTCGACCGTTTGCGAGAAGTGGGTCCAGTGGGCGCTGTCCGCCTCGACCGCCACATAGGTCCCCGCGAGCAACGAGTCGGCAAGGAGAGCCCACCCCGAGGCGACGGAATCCACCACGATGCCCGATCCGATCGAATCCCTGTAGAGCTTCATGGACCAGTTTTTCCCCATCCTGTCCGCCGTGCTGACGATGCTCCCGTCGCGGTCAACGATCGAGCTGACGGTGATGCTGGACGGTGGGAGCACGGCCGGGTCCACGATGATTCTCCCCTTCATCCCCGAGAGTACATGATTTTCACAGACATAGTAATGGGTCCCCGTACCAGAGGGAACGATCTCGCCCCCGCCGAACGGGACCGAGAACCCTCCCGCGAGGGGCGTGGACCCGTTAACGTTCCAGGTGGCCTGGCTGACTTCCATCGCGTCATGGATCCCGGAGAGAACGAAGACCACGGTATCGCCATCGGTGATCGTCAGCGTGGCGGGCGAAAAAGTGAAGCCGGATGTGGTCACCGTGTGTTTTATCGCCTGCGCGGAACAGAACGCGAAAGCGGCCAGAATCGCAAGTCTGCAGAAATATTTCATCGTCAAGCCCCTTCAAAGGATACCCTTATTTCAAAATAATTATTTTTTTCCAGTCTGACTCGCCGCCCGCGAGGATCCTGACGAAATAGACTCCACCCGGTAAACCGGACCCATCGAATGCGGCCATTTTTTCCCCTGGACCCTCGATGGCATCGACCAGAGTCGCCACCTTTTCCCCGATCACGTTGTACACGGAAAGATTCACATGAACCTCCCGTCCGAGCGAATAGACGATCCGGGTCGACGGATTGAAGGGATTGGGATAATTCTGCCGGAGTAATAATCCACCGGACCTATTCTGCGAAGCCCCTCCCACGTCGGGCGGGGACGGGGGAAGGTCCACCGTCGGATCGATCCGGATCCTGCCCACGGCGGGCGCCGCCCCGGGGTCGGAAGACAGTACGAGCGACCCCGGGCCGGAGGACTTCACCCAATAGCCCCGGCCGGGTTTGATCGTATCGGTCGTGTAATACCCCATGTCATATCCGAAAAATGAGGAGATCACCAGTCCCGGGGGGATGCTCTGGATGGAAGGCACCGCCACGCCGGCACTCACCGAACCGACGATGTTCCAGCCGTCCTGGACCGGGAGCGTATCGAGGCTCACGAGAAGCCCGGAAAGGCTCACCGACTGCGCGCCACCGAACTTGATCCAGTACCCGGGACCGTTGGCGACTGACGACCGGGCTGAGTACCCCGCCACATAGACATATGCCGGGGACTCAGCGCCGGGATAGAGCACGGCGACGGCGCTGTCCGGCATCGCGAACGGGAGCGAGAGCAGGTTCCATCCGTCGGCTACCGAATCGGCGAGCACACCCTGGGACGGCTCCACCATCACACGGATGATGCCTTTCATCCCCCCGGGCGCGTGGGGCACGCACACGTAATAATTATTTCCGGCCTGGCCCATAAGGACGGAACCGCCGCCGAAGGGAAGATCGAAACCGCCGTTCGACACGGTATCGTTCGACGCCCAGGCTCCGGAATCGACCTGCCGCGCGGTATGCACCTGTTCGATGACAAAATGGACCGTAACGCCGCTGTCGACGGTCAGTGTTTCCGGTGAAAAAGCGAAGCCGCTGTTGATGATCATGTTCGGGACATGGTTGATGAAATCAACCGTCCGGGATTCTGCGGAGCCGACCGAGAACGACCTCGACGTCTGCGACGCGGACCCCTGCGGTACGCCGTCAACGGTGAGGGAGATGTGCGACCACGGAACGCTGTCAGCCTCCAGGGCGACGTAGACACCCGGCCCGAGACCATTGACGGAGAGGGAACTTCCCGATACCACGCTGTCCACGACGATCCCCGACCCCACGGAATCCTCGTAGAGCTTCAACGACCAGTTCTTCGCGACACGGTCGGTTGTCGTTGCGTGGTCCCCGTCCTGGTCCGCGAAAGAGTTGAGGGTGATCGTGGAGGGCGGAATGGGGTCGACCATGATCAAGCCCTTCATTCCCGCGCCCGCGTGCGGAACGCAGACATAATAATCGATGCCTCCCGCCGCCGCGACATACGTCCCGCCCCCGGCCGGAAGATCGAAGCCTCCGTTGGAGGCCGTGCCGTTGGCGAGCCATGTCGTTTTGGAAACCTCCCGCGGGGAGTGCTCGGGGGAAAGAACGAAGAAAACGGTGTCCCCGTTGTCCACTGTCAGGGTGTCGGGGACGAACGTCAGCCCGCTGCTGATGATCATGTTCGGCGCCGTATTGAGAAAAGTCACCGTGTGATTCTCCCCGGCGCCGACAGTGAACGTCCAGGTGATCTGCGAAGTGGCGCCCTGGGAGACGCCGTTGACGACGAGCGAGAAGTGGGTCCATGAGAGGCTGTCAGCCTCCGCCGCCACATAGGTGCCCGCTCCGAGCCCGGCCACGGCGAGGGTCGATCCCGACGCCACCGAATCGAGGACGATTCCCGATCCGACGGAATCCTGGTATAACTTCAGGGACCATTTTTTCGCGATCCGGTCCGTCGTTGTGCCCGTCAGCCCGTCCTGGTCGGCCATGGAATTGAGCGTGATCGTCGTGGTCGGGAGTGCGACGGGATTGACGATGATTTTCCCTTTCATCCCCGAGGCGATGTGCGCCTCGCAGATGTAGAAATTCGTGCCCGTGTCGTTCATGACGACGGTCCCGCCGCCGAACGGGACTCCGAACCCTCCCGGGAGGGGGAAATCCCCGTTGACGTTCCAGGTGGACTCGGCCACCTCGACCGCGTTATGCAGGAGCGAGAGGGAAAAGACGATTGTATCCCCGACGGAGACAGTAAGGGTCGGGGGCGCGAACATGAACCCGGCCGTCGAGACGACGTGCTGGGTCCCCGGGAGCGTTGCGGGGAGGAGCAGCAGCACGACGAAGAGAAAGAATGGTGACTTCATGATGACGACGCCTTTCGGGGAACCGTGAGACGACCGTGATGATCCGCGGTCGTGCGCGTTGATGCAGAAAGGTACCATGCCGTCGCGTGAGAGTCAAGGGCCTGGCGAGAAAAAACAGACTTTTCATTCGTCGTTCCGGACGTCGGAGCGATCGCATGTGGAACGGTATGGACTTTCGAAATGAACCGCGCGAAGCCGGGAGAATCGGCCGTCTCTCTGTTCCACCGGGGCAACACGGGAATCCCCCGATATGGGGTTTTCAGTCCACATACTCAATTAGGTTATCAGTCCCATTTTCACTATCTTATATTGCTTATCGAATCCGATCGTACGCCCCCCCGCAGCAGATCCAGTCCGGTAGCACAGCTGACGGAATCCAATCACACACTTTTTAATCATGCATACATTCGAATCTCTCGGAGTCGGTAAAGCGACTCTCCATATCCTGACAAAACACGGGATCGTGACCCCCACGCCGATCCAGGAACTCTGTCTCCCCCATCTTTTTTCCGGCAAGGACGTCGTCGCACAGGCGGAAACCGGTTCCGGCAAGACGCTCGGTTTCGCCCTCCCGCTCATCGAACGGATAGAATCCTCCGACCCGATCAGCGCGCTCATCCTGGCTCCGACCAGGGAACTCGCCGTCCAGATCTCCCGTGAGTTCGAGATATTCTCCCACGCAAAGAGGCTCTCCGTCACGGCGGTCTACGGTGGCGTCGCGAGCGCTCCGCAGGTGAAGAAACTCCAGAAGACGCAGATCATCGTCGCAACGCCGGGACGCCTTCTCGACCTGCTCCAGCAGGGCGTGATGCGCCTCTCCACCGTCCGTTTTCTCGTCCTCGACGAGGCGGACCGGATGCTCGACATGGGATTCCTCCCGGACATCGAGAGGGTCATCCGCCAGGTGCCCAGGGAGCGGCAGACCATGCTCTTCAGCGCGACAATTTCGAAGGAAATCGAGAAAATCGGACGTCGTTACCTCCAGCATCCCATTGACATCCGGCTCGCCTCCGAACTCAAACCGGAGTTCCTCCGGCAAACCTACTATCAGACCCATCCCGAGGCCAAGCTGCCGCTCCTCATTCATCTTCTGAAGGCAGACCGCGACCTCGCCATCGTTTTCTGCAACCGGAAGCACATTGCCCGGAAGATTGCGAGCAAGCTCGCCCATCAGGGCGTCCACGCCCGGCCTCTCCAGGGGGACATGTCGCAGAACCAGAGGGAACGCGCGACGGAGGATTTCAAGAGCAAGAAATTCACCGTCCTCGTGGCCACCGATGTCGCGGCCAGGGGCCTGCACATCGACGACATCACCCACGTCTATAATTACGAGATTCCCAAGGACGTCGATTCGTTCACGCACCGCGTCGGAAGGACCGCCAGGGCCGGTAAACGGGGCGAGGCGATTTCGTTGGTAGCGACCGACGAGGACAAGAAATTCTTCAAGCAGATCCTCTTCAATTATAACGGGCAGATCGCCCTGAAGTCCGTCAACCCGGGCGACCTTCCGGTGATCGCGGAGTCGCCCCGCGGAGAGAGACCGGCTCCACGACACGGTGGTCAACAGAGGCGCCGACGGTTTCAGAGGTAGGCTCCTCAACCACTCACGGCGCGTGGAAACCCCCGCCCTGACGCTGCCGACAACGGAATACCCCCTATCGAGGCCCCGGAATATTGCATCTTTCCGGGGCTTTTTCCGTATAAGCGGAAGATAGAAACGGCGTTGAACCGGCTTGACTTTCTTCCGTCAACGTCGCACATTGAGACCCCCTCGGGGACCCATTCCAACAGCAACGAGATTAAGGAGAAGATCATGCACAGCAGACTGTGGCACATCGCCCTCTTATCGCTCCTCGCCGCCGCACTCCAGGCTCAGACGGCCGATGAGATCATCGCGAAGTACATCAAGACCGTGGGCGGGGCGGAGAAGATCCGGTCTGTCACCAGCCTCAGGCGTACGGGCAAGTTCATCGGGGGCGGGGGGTTCGAAGCGCCGCTCATCCAGGAGAACAAGCGGCCCAACATGGTCAGGCAGGAGTTCGTGATCCAGGGGCTGACGGGCGTGAACGCCTACGACGGCAAGCACGGATGGAAGATCGAACCGTGGGGAGGGAAGAAGGACGCCGAAGAACTCGGCGAGGACGAGCTGAAGTCGATCATCGAGGAATCGGATTTCGACGGCCCATTGGTGAACTACCGCGAGAAGGGGAACACCGTGGAGTACGTCGGGATGGAACCCGTCGAGGGCACTGACGCTATCAAGCTCAAGGTCGGCGTACCGAACGGGGACGTCTACCACTACTATATGGACACCGACTACTATGTCCCGATCAAGATCGAAACGAAACGGATGATCCGCGGCGCCGAGCGCGAATTCGAAACCATCCTCGGGGACTATAAGGAAGTCCAGGGGTGGTACCTCCCCTTCTCCTACGAGATCGGATCGAAAGGGAGCCAGTTCCGGCAGAAGGTCGCGATCGAGACGATCGAGGCAAACGCCGCCATCGACGACGGCCGGTTCGTGAAACCGGCGGCCGCGCCCGCGTCACCCGGGAAGTAATACCCCCGGCGATTGCGGGGAACACCACCGCCGCTCGCCGTGACCGAGTTCATTCTCAAACACCCCCCAACGATAAAAGGATTGAACCCATGAAAATCAACAGCATCACCCGGATACTCGTCGTCGCCCTCATTGCGCTCGGCGCGATGACCGCGGCCGCGCAACCGAAACCGGCTGCGACGCCGGTGAAGATCGACGCGGAGACCATCTCGGGCCTCGGGGCCCGCAACATCGGCTCCGCCACCATGAGCGGCCGGATATCGGCCATCGATGCGGTGCACGAAGGCAACCGGCTCACGGTCTACGTCGCAGCGGCGAGCGGCGGGGTCTGGAAATCGGTCAACGGAGGCACCACCTTCAAACCGGTCTTCGACAAACAGCCGGTCCAGTCGGTCGGTGCGCTGACGATCGACCCCACGAACCCGAAGACCATCTGGGCGGGAACGGGCGAGCCGTGGGTCCGCAACAGCGTCTCGATCGGGGACGGCATCTACAAGTCCACCGACGCCGGCGAGAACTGGACGAACATGGGCCTGAAGGCGTCCGAACGAATTGCCAGGGTGCTGATCGACCCGACCGATCCCAGAACCGTCTACGCCGCGGTCCCGGGGAAACTCTGGAGCGACAGCGACGAGCGGGGCGTCTACAAGA
>DATDQD010000019.1:0-8346 GCA_035292425.1 Bacteroidota bacterium | reverse complement strand
CTGCCTCGACAATGTCCGGAAGATCGTCACCCGGGCCTCGGAAATCAGAAATTTCATCCGGATCGACATGGAGGATTCCGGCACGACTGACGATACGATCCGTGTGTACCGCGAGGTTCGGAAGTCATACCCGAACGTCGGGATCGTCCTGCAGGCCTATCTCCACCGGACGGAGAACGACGCGATCGCCCTCATGCGAGACGGCCTCGGCCACTTCCGGCTCTGCAAGGGGATCTACATCGAACCGCCCGGCATCGCCTGGAAGGGGAAGGAGGAGATCAACGCGAATTTCCTCCGCGTGTTGAAAACGATGTTCAGTCGCAAAGCGTACGTCGGGATCGCCACGCACGACACTGCCCTCGTCGAGGGGGCCTTGCGGCTGATCCGGGAGATGAACCTGCGCAGGGACGAGTACGAATTCCAGATGCTCCTCGGGGTTCGCCCCGAGCTTCGCCGCCGGATCCTGGCCGACGGTCATCGACTGCGTGTCTACGTGCCGTTCGGGAAGCACTGGTATCAGTACTCGATACGCCGTTTCAAGGAGAACCCGCAGGTCGCCGGCCACGTCCTGCGCGCGCTCTTCTCCGGAAATTCGGGCCATTGATGGTTGTTGAAACGATTTACCACCACTAAACAGAGGAGAACTGTATGGCTGATTCACAATCAACCGCGCCGAAGTTCAAACCGTACGTGCCGATCGAGACGGACATGAAGGAATTCACCGTCCGCGCTCTGCTCATCGGGTTGATCATGTCGGTGGTCCTCGGGGCGGCCAACGCCTACCTCGGCCTCAAGGCCGGGATGACGATCGCCGCGACCTACCCGGCGGCGGTCATCGGCATGGCGCTCCTTCGCCTCATGAAGGGGTCCATCCTCGAGGAGAATTTTTCGCGAACCGTCGGTTCCATCGGCGAATCGGTCGCGGCCGGTGCGATTTTTACGATCCCCGCGTTCTTCATCGCCGGGATCTGGCCGGAGTTCGCGACCACGGGCCATTACATCGAGTCCACGCTGATCATGCTCGCCGGCGGCGTCCTGGGCATCATGTTCGTGGCGCTCCTGAGGCGCGTGATGGTCGAGGACGTCGACCTTCCCTTCCCCGAGTCGGTCGCGGCCTCGGAGATCCACAAGGCGGGCCGCGCCGGCGGCACCGGCGCGAAGTTCCTCTTCTCGGCGATGGCCTTCGGAGCCCTCGTCCAGTCGCTCGGCCAGTTCAGGTTCTTCGCGACGACATGGGAAAAATTCATCTCCTTCTCGAAAGCGACCATCGGTTTGCGCGCCAGCGGCAACGTCACGGCCGAGAGCGGCATTCTCCTGAGCTCTCCCGGCATCAGCCCCGCTTACATCGGCGTCGGGTACATCATCGGTCCGAAGCTGGCGTCGCTGAATTTCAGCGGCGGGCTTCTCGCCTGGGGGCTCTTCGTCCCGATCCTGACCTACTTCATCGGTCCGACGCTCGTTCCGGCGGGCGCCGAAGCGGACCACGCGACGTGGACCGCCATGGCGAACAACGTGTGGCGTTTTATCGTCCGGCCGATCGCGATCGGCGGCATGCTCGTGAGCGCCGGTTTCACCCTCTTCCGGATGCGGAAGAGCCTCATCGCCGGGATCGGACGCTCCATCGGCGACGTCAGGAAGGCCGCCTCGGGCGAGCACGTCGTCGTGCGGACCGAACAGGACATCAATTTCAAATGGATCATGACCGGCATCCTGCTCACCGGCGTGCTGACCTTTTTCATCTACAACTACTTCGCGCAGGACGTCACGGCCGCCCTCGTCGCCACGATCGTGATGATCATCGCGGGGTTCTTCTTCGCCGCGGTGTCGGGGTACCTCGTCGGCACAATCGGCTCGAGCAATAAC
Organism: Bacteroidota bacterium; assembly: GCA_035292425.1. Lineage (GTDB taxonomy): Bacteria > Bacteroidota > Ignavibacteria > UBA10030 > SZUA-254 > SZUA-254. The sequence continues at coordinate 6,483 of DATDQD010000019.1, read as the reverse complement.
CCGATCAGCGGCCTGACTCTTTCGACGCTCCTCGTCGCCGCGCTCCTCATGGTGGCGCTCGGGATGACCGGCCATTCGGGCGTCGCGGCCGTGCTCGGCGTGGCCGCCGTCGTCTGCGTTTCCGCGGCGGTCGCCGGCGAAATGCTCCAGGACCTGAAGGTCGGACACATCCTCGGCGGCACCCCCTGGAAGATGCAGGTCGGCGATCTCATGGGCATCGGCCTCGCCGCGGCCGTCATGTTCCTCCCCCTGATCGTTCTCCACGAGGGGGATATAAAAGGCGGGGGGACGGGGTTCGGGGGGAAGAACCTTCCGGCCCCGCAGGCCAGCCTGATGGCGCTCCTGTCACAGGGAATCGTCGGCGGGCAGATGGCCTGGCCGCTGATCATCGTCGGCATGCTGATGGGGCTCGCATTCATCCTGATGCAGGTCCGCAGCCCGATGCTGGTCAGTGTCGGGATGTACCTCCCGCTGGAAACCACGTTTGCGATTTTCATCGGCGGGATATTCAAAGGCATCGTCGACAAGTTCAACGCGGGCAAAAAGCATAACGACGCCCAGAAGGCGCGCGTGGAAAACACCGGCGTCCTGCTGGCCTCCGGGCTGATCGCCGGCGAGGCGCTCATCGGCCTGCTCTTCGCGGGGCTCGCGTTCGGCGAGGTGAAGCTCTTCGCGTTCTTCGAGGAGCCCTCGTTCATTACGAGCCTGGTCATCCTTGCGATCATCGGTTGGATTCTGGTTCAAATTCCGGTGAAGAACGCCGGGAGGCCGGACGAACCGGCGCCCCCCACCGCGGTGATGTAAGACCTCGTGGGCAAACGGCGCGTCGAACGAAATCTGCTTGAGCTGAAACCGCTCAGGAATCTCGAATGGGAAGAAGGGGAGAACGGCACCGTCGTTCTCCTCGTTCCCAAGTTCAGGAACCGTTGGATGAGGAGGTGGGTCGTCCCGCGCCTCTCCAAACCCGACTTCCGGGTGAAAACCGATGGGTTCGGGACGTTCGCCTGGAAGAAATTCGATGGGGAAGAGACCGTCCTGGCAATCGCGGAGACGATGGACCGGGAGTTCGGACCCGATTTCGACCCGTCGTACGACCGCCTTTCAACATATATCCGGCGGCTCGCGAAAAACAACTTTATCGTGTTCAACGAGTAACTCCTGCAGTTCCCGCAGGTCAGTATCCATCATCGCGTTGCATAAGGAGACAGCACATGTCGAAAGCCATTGAAGATCTGAAACCCGCTCTCGTCTGGAAGTACTTCGCGGAGATATCGCTCATCCCCCGTCCCTCCAAGCACGAGGAAAAAATCGCCGGGTACGTCCTCGGCACGGCGAAGAAACTCGGCCTGGAGGCGAAGCAGGACAGGACCGGGAACATCGTCGTGCGGAAGCCTGCGTCTCCCGGCAGGGAGAAGGTACCGGGCATCGTCCTCCAGGGACATCTGGACATGGTGCCGGAGAAGAACGCCGACAAACAGCACGATTTCCTGAAGGACCCGATCGAGCTCGTCCGGAAGGGCAACTTCATGATGGCGAACGGCACAACGCTCGGGGCGGACAACGGGATCGCGGTGGCGACGAACCTCGCGATCATGGAGGACAGGACGCTGGAGCACGGGCCGCTCGAATTCCTCTTTACGATCGACGAGGAGACCGGCCTCACCGGCGCTTCAAACCTCGAACCCGGGCTTCTGAAGTACGCGACGTTGATGAATCTCGATTCCGAGGAGGAAGGGGCGGTCTACGTCGGGTGCTCGGGCGGCCGCGACAGCATCGGGACGTGGAAGGCGAACTTCAAGGCGGCCCCCGGCAAACACGTGCCGCTGAAAATCTCCGTGAAGGGATTGAAGGGCGGACACTCCGGCCTCGAGATCGACAAGGGTCGCGGGAACGCCATCAAGATCCTGAACCGCGTCATCCTGGCCCTCGACAACGCGGGGGCGCGACTCTCCGGCATCAACGGGGGGAACAAGCGCAACGCCATCCCGAGGGAGGCCGACGCCGTGGTATTCGTGCCGAAGAAAAAGCTCGCGGCTGCAATAAAGATCGTGGCGTCGTGCAACGAGGCCATGCGCGCGGAGCTGAGCACGGTGGAACCGGACCTGGCAATCACCGCGGCGGAAGCGAAGGGGCTGAAAAAGAGCTCCGTCATCAAACCCGCCCTGCAGGAGATGATCACCAGGACGATTTCCGCGCTGCCTCACGGCGTCATTAAACTGAGCGCCGACATCCCGGGCCTCGTCGAAACGTCCACCAACGTGGCGGTCGTCAGCACCACGAAGAAGGCGATCGTCCTGGCGACGAGCCAGCGGAGCTCCGTCGCCTCGGAGATCGAGGAGGCCTGCCACGCCGTCGGTTCGATTTTTCTCCTGGGCGGCGCGAAGGTGGAGCAGACGGACGGGTACCCCGGCTGGAAGCCGAACCTGGAGTCGAAGATCCTCAAGACCGCAAAGAAGACCTACAGTGAGTTGTACGGCAGGGAGCCGCACGTGAAGGCGATCCACGCCGGGCTCGAATGCGGCATCATCGGGGAAAAGTACCCCGGCATCGACATGGTGTCGTTCGGGCCGACGCTCGAAGGGGTCCACTCGCCCGACGAGAAGATCCACATCGACACGGTGGATAAATTCTGGAGCTTCCTCCTCGCGATATTGAAAAACGTCAATTGAAGCCCCGCATCAATCACACACTTCGAAGAATCAACCGATGAGTTCTGGCCAGGCGACGGTGCTTCAACCGGACGGGCGGGGAGAACTGCCCGGCGTCTACCGGTGGGTCGTGCTCTTCTTCATCAGCCTGCCGATGTTCGGCAACTACTACATCTACGACGCCATCAACCCGCTCGGCGACATCTTCGCCAGCCAGCTCGGCTTCACCGACGAGAACATCGGATGGCTGAACTCGAGCTACAGCGTCGCCGCCGTCCTGACCCTGCTCATCGGCGGCTGGATGGTCGACAGGTTCGGGTTGAGGCTCTCGATCGCCGTCTTCTCGGTGCTCTGCCTCCTCGGGGCGATGCTCACGGCGTTCTCCGGGGATTTCCTGGTGATGGCCTCCGGACGGGCCGTTCTCGGCCTGGGCGCGGAATCGCTTATCGTGGCGGTGACGGCGGGGCTTGCGAAATGGTTCAAGGGAAAACTGCTCAGCTTCGCGTTCGGCCTCAACCTGCTGGTCGCCCGATCGGCGTCGGTCATGGCGGACAATTCGCCGTCGTGGGCCCCGGGCGTCTTTTATCCGGACGGCCCGGCCGCCCCCGCGAGCTGGCAGGGCCCTCTTATGCTGGGGGTGATCGCCGGCGTGGTCTGCGTCGTCGGCGCGGCGGCCTACTGGTGGCTCGAGCGGAACGCCGAAAAGAACTACCTCCTCGGGACCGCCGGGGAGATCGACCGGCTCTCAACGAAAGACGTCTTCACGTTCCCGAAGTCGTTCTGGCTCATCGTCGGCCTCTGCTTCGCCTTCTACTCGGCCATCTTCCCGTTCCGGACCTTCGCCATCAAGTTCTTCATGCACACGCATTTCGGGGGCCTGGCCGAGGACGTTGCGCGGGGCGAAGCCGGGGCGTTCAACAGCCTCCTGCCGATGGCGGCGATGTTCGTGACGCCGCTCTTCGGGCTGTTGGTCGACCTGGTCGGGAAGCGCGCGCTCTTCATGATGGTCGGTTCGTTACTGCTCATGCCGGTCTATCTCATCATGATGTACAGCGGCGCGACACTCTGGGTGCCGGTGATCATGATGGGTATCGCGTTTTCGCTCGTGCCGGCGATCCTCTGGCCGTCGGTGGCGTACATCGTCGACCAGAAACGGCTCGGGAGCGCATACGCCCTGATGACCCTCATTCAGCAGGTCGGGTTCTTCCTCTTCAACTGGCTCGTCGGCGTCGCGAACGACGCCTCCGGTGCCGGCGCGGCAAACCCGGGCGGCTATGCGACCGGGATGTGGCTGTTTTCCATACTGGGATTCGTCGGCATGTTCTTCGCGATCATGCTCAAGAGGTCGGAATCCGGGCCGGGCGGGCACGGCCTGGAGACGATCAGGGCCGGGAAAAAGGCGCAGGCCTGACGGCCGGTTGCGCCATGACGAAAGGTGCTCCATGAACATCTCTTCTCAGCTCCTCTCGGCCGCGACCATCGCAGTCCGGGACTGCATGGGACTAAAGCCGGGTGAACGCGCCCTGGTCATCACCGACGAACCCCTCCGCACCCTCGGCTATGCGTGCGCTCAGGCGGCGAAGGACCTCGGCAACACGGTCGTCCTCGTGGAAATCCCCGTGGCGGCATCGAACGGCGAGGAGCCTCCGCCCGAGGTCGCGGACATCATGAAAAAATTCGACGTGGTGCTCTGCCCGACGTCGAAATCGCTCACGCACACCGATTCGCGCCGCGCGGCCAGCGCCGGGGGGGTGAGGATCGCCACGCTCCCCGGAGTCACCGAAGAGATCATGGTCCGATGCATGAACGCCGATTACAATAAAATCGCGGATCGGACGTTCAAGCTCTGCGCGATGCTGGAGAAAACGACCGCCATCCGGGTGAAGGCGGCCGCCGGGACCGACATCACGATGCCGATCGGCGGACGCACCGCGCACGCAAGCTCGGGCCTTTTCCGGGAGCGAGGCCAGTGGGGCAACCTTCCGACCGGGGAGGCCTACCTCGCGCCGGTGGAGGGCGTTTCGGAAGGCGTCGTGGTGGTGGACGGCTCCATGGCCGGCGTCGGCATGGTCAGAACGCCGATCCGCATCGAGGTGAGGAAAGGATACGCGGAGGAGATCACCGGGGGGGAGGAGGCGAAAAAGCTGATCGCACTGATCGAACCGCACGGGAGGGACGCCCGGACGGTGGCCGAATTCGGCATCGGCACCAACGACAGGGCCATCCTCACCGGCAAGATCATCGAGGACGAGAAGGTGATGGGCACGATCCACATCGCCTTCGGGGACAACAAGTCGATGGGCGGGTCGGTGCGCGTGGCCAGCCATCTCGACGGGTTAATCAAGCAGCCGGACGTCTGGTTCGACGACCGGCAGATCATGAAGGCGGGGAAGTTCCTGGTCGAAGTATAAAGGATCCTGAACTGCCCCGGCGGGGGGTCGGGTTTGGGTCCCGCCGTAGTCTCTCCTGCAATGATGATGACATGAATGGTGAATTCGACAATCCGGCCGGGGAAAGGCGCCTGATCGGAGGGGAGGGATCTCCGGCCCGCGAATCAGGACGCTTCCGCCAGCGTAAAGAGTTCGATTTCTTTTTCTTTGCCCTTCAGGCGTATCCTTCCCATCCTCTCGGGGGTCAGCGAGCTCGAGAGGGTGATGTTCCGGAGAAGGTCCCCGGAGAGGAGTAGGTTCTTGTTCACCGTCGTGCATTCGGTGCGGATGCGCGAGGCGGTATTGACGGTGTCCCCGTGGAAAACCACGTCCCGCTTGACATCCCCGATGAACCCCGTGACGACCGGGCCGTAGTGGAACCCCGCCTTAAACTCGGGGATGAACCCGTACTCCCGTTCGTACCTGTCGGACGTGCGCGCCACCGCCGCCGCGATCCTGAAATAGCAGTAAATGCTGTCGGCCGGCACGGTATCCCCGCGCTTGGACCAGGTCACCACGATCTCGTCGCCGACGTACTGGTAAATTTCGCCCCGGCTCTCGACGATCGCCGGGGTGATGTCGAAGAAGAAATCGTTCAGGAACTCGTGGTATTTCTTGTGGCCGAGCTTCTCGGCGATCGGCGTAGACGCCTTCAGATCGAGGAACATGAAGACCCGTTCTTCCTCGACCGGCTTGTGGTACTTCCCGGTGAGAAAATTCATCAGGGCGTTCTGCCCGAGCATCCGGTTCACCTGCCGGACGAAATTGACGAAAAAGATCATCACGAGCGCATAGGCGTTGACCTTGAGGAAGGCCCGCCCGTACATCAGGTCCCGGATCGATTCAGAGGCAAGAACATCATCCATCCTGATCCCATCGATCAGAACCTGGTGCAGGATCGAAACGCCAACGACCCAGATGTTGATCACCACGACGTAAAAGAATGTTTGCATGAGAAGGTAGGGGAGGAAACGCATCTTTTTTCCCTGCCCCTGGAACCAGGCCAGTTCCGCAATCGTGATACACAGCCCGATGAGAAAACCGGCCGCGCTGCCGTTGACGACCGAATGGATGAGGATCGATTCCGGGTCTTTCGATTCGATGAGGACAGGGTAGAGGCTCGCAAGGATGATGCACGCCAGCATGAATCCTGCGGCGGTCCGGATCAGGTATTTTCTTCTCGGCGGTATGCTCATGGGGCCTCCCGGAACATGGCGACCGCGCCGGGGAAGACCCCCGATTTGCCCGTGAGGGGGAAGGAGCCCGCCTCGATGTGCCGCCGCTCGTTGTCCGGGCCGCGGATCCGGAATCGGCCCGTGGATGGTCGTTCCTCGCCCATCGCAACGTTTCTCCTGCGTGATGAAAGATTAATTTACGCCGGAACCCCGTGACTGTCAAGCCGCCAT
>DATDQD010000018.1:0-9599 GCA_035292425.1 Bacteroidota bacterium | reverse complement strand
CCCCGGCAGCGACTGCCGGTGCGGCCTCCGCGGCGGCGGCCGGAGCCGCTTCCACGGCGGATTCGGCGTCGGGTGCGTGTGCCGCGGCGGGTGCGAATGCCGCGGGGGCTCCCTCGGCGGCCGCTTTCTTTTTCCTGGCCGTCTTCCGCCTCGCCTTGCGCTCGACTTCGCGGCGGAGCTTGTCCTCCTGCATCCCCTGCCAGCGTTCGAATCCGGCGGCGATCGTCTCCTCGTCCGCCCCTTTCTTCATCAGCCCCCACCTGAGCCACAGGCCTTTCCGCTGGAGCAGACTCCTTACCGTATCGGATGGCTGCGCGCCGCGCTTCAGCCAGTGGAACAGCCGGTCCTCCTGGACGACGATCACGACCGGATGCTCTCCGGGATTGTACTGGCCTATCGCCTCGATGTACTTGCCGTTCCGCGCGGCCCTGGAATCGGCAGCCACGATCCTGTAGATCGGCTGCTTTTTCTTCCCCCCGCGCCATAGACGCAATCTAACCAATGGTGTATCTCCTTACGTTGTAGTTGTTGTGAATGAACTGTATCAAACCGGCATCTTCATGCCCCGGAACATCTTCGGCATCCTGCCGCGCGACAGCGTCTTCATCATCTTCTGCATGTCGTGGAACTGCTTGAGCACCTTGTTCACTTCCTGCACGGACGTGCCGCTCCCGGAGGCGATTCTTTTTCGGCGGGTCCCGTTGATGATATTGGGCCTCTTCCGTTCGTCGGCGGTCATCGATTGAATGATGGCCTCGACCCTGACCAGGGCCTTCTCGTCGAGCGTGGCCCCGGCCGCCATCCGGCTCATCCCCGGGATCATGCTCATGATCTGCTGGAGTGAACCCATTTTTTTGATCTCCCTCAGCTGATCGAGGAAATCCTCGAAGGTGAACTGCGACGTGCGCAGTTTCTCCCCGAGTTGATGGGCCTTCTCCCCGTCGAACCGCTCCTGCGCCTTCTCGACCAGGGTGACGATGTCGCCCATCCCGAGGATCCGGCTGGCCATCCGGTCGGGATGGAACACCTCCAGCGCGTCGAGCTTTTCCCCGACGCCGACGAACTTGATCGGTTTCGAGACGACCGACCTGATCGAGAGCGCGGCGCCGCCCCTCGTGTCGCCGTCGAGCTTCGTCAGGACGATGCCGTCGAAGTCGAGCCTGTCGTGGAACGCTTTCGCCGAATTCACGGCGTCCTGTCCCGTCATCGAGTCGACCACGAACAGGATCTCGTGCGGGCTCACCTTCCGCCTGATCGTCTCGACCTCGCGCATCATCTCCTCGTCCACGTGGAGGCGTCCCGCGGTGTCGATGATGACGACGTCCCGCGCCGCCTTGCGCGCGTGCCCGATCGATTCCACGGCGATGTCGACCGCTCCCCGTCCCCTCTCGGCGTGCACCGGGACCTGGATCTGTTTCCCCAGCATCTCGAGCTGATCGATTGCCGCGGGGCGGTAGACGTCCGCGGCGACCAGGAACGGGAACCTGCCCTTCGCCTTCAGGTGCGAAGCCAGCTTCGCCGAGAAGGTGGTCTTGCCGGAACCCTGGAGACCGGCGATCAGAATGATGGTGGGCGGCATGGCCGCGAACCGGATCCCGGCCGACGACGCGCCCATCAGCGTGACGAGCTCGTCGTGGATAATTTTGATGATGAGCTGACCGGGGGTCAGGCTCCTCAGCACTTCCTGCCCGACCGCCTTCCGCTGGACCTCGTGGATGAAATCCCTGACGACCCTGTAGTTGACGTCGGCGTCGAGGAGGACCCTGCGCACCTCCCTGAGCGATTCGGCGACGTTCGTCTCGGAAATCTTCCCTTCCCCGCGAAGTTTCTTGAAGACGAGTTCCAGTTTTTGAGTCAGATCTTCAAACATGAATGGCCGAGCGGGGTTGAAAGTGCACCGTACCGATAAAAAACGCCATCCCCACACCTGTTCCGGGGCCTGGCGCTCTTCACGAAAAAGTGGATTAAATTTAAGGAAAAAATAGGCGGGAAGCAAGGATGGAAGGCAACACGTGATATCGACACGTGATATCGAAATATTATTCAGAAATTCGAATCGGATCCCTTAAATTAGACTAATTTAGATACGCACACTCAACCATTCACTAAATTTGGACCTTTCTGAAATTCACCCCTCCGCTTTATATTCAACGATTTTCAGTTTTCCCTGATTTTTATTTCACAATTATTACACGACATTTCAGCCATACGCGTCGTAAAGAAAAACCCGATCGAGGTGACCGGGCTATCTGAAAATTGATCAATCAGGCAAACAGCACAACAACCATCAGCGAAAATACGACTCCCTACCATTAGATTCGAATTTTGACTATTCAAGAGTAGAATGGCCTTTTTATTCATCTGGAGAGGATAAGCATCCCCCCCTCGCTCACCTTCACCCAGTAACCATGCCCCGGTTTTAAGGCTGTAACCGCAGAATACTGTCCCTGATATCCATAGAATTGTGAGGTCACGATTCCACTCGGGATACTCTGGATCGTATTGACTGAGATTGTGTGACTGAGAGCTCCCACAATGTTCCATCCCGGTTGCACATCAATTGTGTCACTATTGAATGTCGGACCTGTGAATGGAATAACCTGTGGTGAACGGAACTTCACCCAATAACCCACGCCATTCGCAAGAGTGTCTTCTGTGTGATAGCCAGCTTCATATGAGAAGGCTTGTGATATTGCGGATGGTAATAGATCGTTCACCGAGTTATTCGCCATCAGACGTGGGACTGAAATCAGATTCCATCCTGCTCTCACCGTGAGAGCCGCCGTTTCACTTGGCTGGGCATATCTGTATACTCCATCACCACTGGTCGCGATGAAGAGCCCGAGCGAGTCTTGTACCGAAACATCGAGCGCGGTGATCCCCTTAAGACTCTCTGGCAGCGCTATCTCATTCCAATTCGTTCCCCCATCGCTCGATTGGAACAGTCTGCCGAGACCTGCACAATACCCTCCTGCGAATATCATATCCGAGTCGAATGGATTGACTGCCATTGCAATAAAATTACACGGCGCCTTAAGGACCGAGTCCCAGGACACTTCGTCTGACTTCCAGATTACTCCAGGCGTACCAGCGAAGAAAAATGGGGATGCGGAATCGGGGAATACGAGGGAGTAAATATAGCTGGTAAAAATATTTGGGTCGAGAATATCAACCCAGGTATCACCTAGATCTGTGGATTTACGAAGCAGAGGGTCTCCGAATCCTGACTGACCACTGCACCAAACTTCATTAGGTTTTCGTGATTGGATTAATAAACCAATGATATTGAAGTCGGAGGACGTTAACCACACATCCTCTATTCGTCGATGGATCGGTCCGGCATCTCCTACCGAAAATGTCCGATGGTCACCACCATATGTTATCATGGTATGTATAGAGTAAATAGCCGTCATGTGAGTGTCAATACCTTCATCATCGGGAGTCCATGAATTCTGTGAATATCGATAGATGAGTGGCGAATCAGGAGGATCTGTCAAAGTGTTCACGCCGGCTAGTACGACGACTCCAGAGTCATCGGTAGAATCGGTTGAAATCGTCATAATCCACTTGCCTTCCAGTCCAAGATCCATCCAATTCGTATCGTTCACTGATCGACAATGGACACCTGAATCTTTAGTGCCAACATATAGTGTTTCATTCATCACCGCAATGGTGGTGACATTATATCCTGTAAGTCCATAATATGACACCTGCGCATCGAGTCGTGTTACAGACGTGCTTACGAGGACAATAACAAATAGAATAATTCCCATAAAATACCTCCACTCCATGGAGCATTAGATCCTGAGGTGGTATGAGAACGGAAACATCATGATAGGACGAGCATCATTTATACCCCTGTCTCTCACCCAGAGTCAGGGTATTGAGGAACCACTAATATTCGATTGGACTGAATCCTCATCGGATTCAACCGGAATGTAGGATCTTCCCATGAGAAATGCATTAGCACTCATTCGTCTTGACGGGGGAACCGGGAGGAAAAATTCCCGTTTCCGGGCGAATGTCTCTATTCCGCCATAATTATGCCGTCGCTGTGGCGGAGGGATAAAGAAAAAAGGGAAGGCGGATTGAACCCGCCTTCCCCTCTTCTCATCCATCTAATCCACTTCCACTAATATCCAGAGGAGGTAACTCTGGCACTTCTCCTGATATAACGCTGAATAATGGAAAAAGTTTCATCCGCCTTAAAATAAAGACCCGCGGAAAACCGGCGAAATATACCCGATTATCCGGCTTTCATGAGAGCTTCCGCCCCGCTGACGATTTCCAGGAGCTCTTTTGTAATCGAGGCCTGCCGTGCCTTGTTATAGGAGAGCTGGAGGTCCCTGATCAGGTCCGAGGCGTTGGTCGTGGCGTTGTCCATCGCGCTCATCCTCGCCCCCTGCTCCGCAGCGTTCGATTCCAGGAGGATCCTCCAGACCTGGAAATTCAGGTGCTTCGGGACGAGACTGTCGAGGATTTTTTTTCCCGAGGGTTCATAGATGTAATCGTTCGGGGCGCGGTCGGCTTTTCCGCCTTCGCCCGCGATGTCGCCGGCGGGGATCGGCAGGAATCGGTCGATGACGATCTTCTGCTGGACGATCGACTTGAATTCGTTGAACACGATGTCCACCCTGTCGCAGCCGCCTCCGAGGAAACCCTGCGTGAGGGCGGCGACGATCCGGCGGGCGTTCTCGAATCCGAGGGTCCCGAAGATGCCGATGTACCTCCCCTCGACGCCGTAGCCGTTCTTCGTGAAGAAGTCGTTCCCCTTCCTTCCGACGCAGACGACCTTCACATTTCCCGCCCGGTGCTGTTCAGGGTATTCGGCGTGGATGTGCGCGACCGCGGCCTTGATGATGTTCGTATTGAAGGCCCCGCAGAGTCCGCGGTCGGCGGTCACGACCACGACCGCGACCTTTTCCGGCGTCCGCGGGGCGAAGAGGGGGTTCGACGTGACGTCCACGACGCGGGCAAGGTCCCGCAGAACGTTTTTCAAGGTCCGGGCGTACGGCCTGGCCGACACCACGCTGTCCTGGGCGCGGCGCAGTTTCGCGGCGGCGACCATTTTCATCGCCTTCGTGATTTTCTGTGTGCTCTTGACGCCGCCGATGCGGAGGCGGATTTCGCGAAGGGTTGCCATGGATCAGGACCGCCTGAACGATGCCGAGAATTCCTTCGCGATGGCGTGAAGCTGCTTCTGGATCTCCTCGGTGAGGTCCTTCTTCTCGGCGATCTCGGCGAGGAGCGGCGCCTGCCTGAGGGCCATCGACTCCAGGAGCTCGCGCTCGAACCGCTGGACATGCTCCAGGGGGACATCGTCGAGGTACCCGTTCGTGCCGGTGAAAATACTCACCACCTGGTTCTCGACCGGCATCGGGACGTACTGTCCCTGCTTCAGGAGCTCGACGAGACGCGAACCCCTGCGGAGCTGCTGCTGCGTGGACTTGTCGAGGTCGGAGCCGAACTTCGCAAACGCCTCGAGTTCGCGGTACTGGGCCAGCTCGAGACGGAGCCGGCCGGCGACCTTTTTCATTCCCTTGATCTGCGCGTTGCCGCCGACCCTGGATACCGAGATGCCGACGTTGATGGCGGGACGGACCCCGGAGTTGAACAGGCCCGGTTCGAGGTAGATCTGCCCGTCGGTAATCGATATAACGTTGGTCGGGATGTACGCCGCGACGTCGCCCGCCTGCGTTTCGATCACGGGGAGGGCCGTGAGGCTCCCGCCCCCGAGCTCCTCGCTCAGCTTCGAGGCGCGTTCGAGAAGGCGCGAATGGAGGTAGAACACGTCGCCCGGGTATGCCTCGCGACCCGGCGGACGGCGCAGGAGCAGCGATACCTGGCGGTAGGCCTGCGCGTGCTTCGACAGGTCGTCGTACACCACCAGCGCATGGCGGCCGCTGTCCCTGAAGAACTCGCCGAGCGTCGCGCCGGCGTAGGGGGCGATGAACTGGGTCGGCGACGGGTCGCTCGCCGTGGCGCTGATGACCGTCGTGTAGTCCATGGCGCCCTGCTCTTCGAGCTTGGCGACGACCTGGGCCACGGTGGATCCCTTCTGGCCGATGGCGACGTAGATGCAATAGACCGGCTTCACGCCCCGCTTCTTCGCTTCCCCGGTGTGGGTGAATTTCTGGTTGATGATCGTGTCGATGGCGACGGCCGTCTTCCCCGTCTGACGGTCGCCGATGATCAGCTCGCGCTGCCCCCGGCCGATCGGGATCATCCCGTCGATCGCCTTGATGCCGGACTGGAGCGGTTCCTTCACGCCCTGCCGCTGGATGACGCCGAGCGCCTTGCGCTCGAGCGGGAGAAACTTTTTCGATTGAATCGGTCCTTTGTTATCGATCGGGAGCCCAAGCGGGTTGATGACACGCCCGAGCATCGCTTCGCCGACGGGCATTGAAGCCACGCGTCCGGTCCGCTTGACGCGGTCGCCTTCCCTGATCAGGGTGCTCTCCCCGAAGAGCACGCACCCGACATTGTCTTCCTCGAGGTTCAGCACCATGCCGAACACCTCGTTGGGAAACTCCACCAGCTCGCTCATCATCACCTTCGAAAGGCCGTAGATCCTCGCGATGCCGTCCCCGACCTGCAGCACAGTCCCGACGTCGTAGACGTCGACTTCCTTCTCAAAGCCGGAGAGTTGTTTTCGTAAGATTGCCGATACTTCATCCGGTCTGACTTCAGCCATTTCCGATTTCCTTTGTTATAAATTGATCCGTCATGGAATGCGCCCGCACGATCCGTCACACCCCGCCGATGAGGCGTTCCCTCAGGAGCTCGAGCTGCCGCCTGACGCTCGCGTCCCAGACGGTGTCCTCGTACTGGACCGTGAACCCTCCGATGAGGGAGGGGTCCCGCTCGACCTTCAGGCGCACCGTTTTCCCGGTTGCCTTCCCGATCTGGCCGCCGAGACGTTTTTCCTGCTCGGGCGTAAATTCCGAGGCCGCCCGCGCCGTAACATTCAGAATGCCGAGCCGCTCGTCCCGCAGCCGGTGGAATTGCCGGATGATCTCCTCCAGGAGCGATTCCCTGTCCTTGGAGGCCAGGAGCAGGACGAAGGCGCCGACTGTCTCCCCGGTCTTCCCCGCGAGCAGTTCGCGGAGCACCCTCTTTTTCTTTTCCTTGGTGATAACCGGGCTCCGGAGGAAGTGCGCGAACTCCGGCACCCCGGAGATCAGCCCCTCCAGGAAGCCGACGTCTTTCCCGACCGCCTCCAGCTCGTTCCGTTCGACCGCGACTCCCAGGAGGGCCGACGCGTACCGTGTTGAAGCCCTGATATTGCTCATCAGTTCTTCGGCAGTTTGGAGAGCGATTCGTCGATCAGCGCCCGGTGTCTCTTCTCGTCGAGCGTCTCGTTGAGGATTTTCCCCGCGGCCTGGAGGGCCAGGGTGGCCACCTCGCGGCGCAGCTGCGCGAGCGCGTTATCCTTGTCGCGCCCGATTTCGAGCCTGGCCTGGTCGACCATGCGCCTGGACTGCCGGTTCGCCTGGTCCACGATCTCCTGTTTCAGCTTCTCCCCCAGGGCGCGCCCCTCGCCGAGGATCTTCTGCGACTCCTCGCCGGCCCGGGCCAGCTGGCGCCGGTTCTCCTCGAGGATCCGCCCGGCCTCGGCTTTCGCGTTCTCCGCGTGTTCGAGCGTGCCGCGGATCGAGCTTTCCCTGTCGTGCAGGGCCTTCAGCAGCGGCTTCCATGCGAATTTCCTGAGCACGAGAAGGAGCAGCACAAATGTGACGATGGTCCAGACGATGAGTCCGGGATTCGGATCCAACATGGGTGTCCGTCCGGTGTGCTTACTTGTTGGCGAGGATGATGCAGATCGCGAGGGCGAAGAAGGTCGCGCCTTCGATCAGCGCCGCGGCGATGATCATCGACGTACGGACCTGTCCGGCAACTTCGGGCTGCCGTCCGCTCGCTTCCATCGCCGCCGCCGCCAGTTTACCGATCCCGAGGCCCGCGCCGATGACCGTCAGTGCCGCGCCGAGGCCGGCCGCCAGATATCCTAATCCTGTTGCTTCCATTCTGTTTCTCCTGTTGTTGGTGGTGGATGGTGGTTGGTTGATTTCTGAAACTCAGTGATGGCCGCCCTGATCGTCGTGCTCGGCATGCCCGTCGTGCTCGGCATGCTCGGATCGCGCCGCCTGGATGCCCAATCCCATGAACAACGCGGTGAGCATCGTGAAGATGTAGGCCTGCAGGAAGGCGACGAACAGTTCCAGCATGCTGATCCCGAGCACGAAGAGCACCGGCACGGGCGCGAGAAGGTACGACCGGAAGATGAAGATCAGCCCGAGGAGCGAAAGGATGACGATGTGCCCCCCGACCATGTTGGCGAAGAGACGGATCATCAGGGCGAAGGGCTTCGTGAAGAGCCCCAGCACCTCGATCGGCACCATGATCGGCCAGAGCGCCCAGTGGACGCCGCCGGTCAGATGCTTGAGGTAGTGGCCCGGGCCCATGGCGCGGATGGCGGACGCCTGGATGACGAAGAACGCGATCATGGCCAGTCCCGCGGTGACGGAGATGTTGCCCGTCGCCGTGGCCCCGTACGGCACGAGCCCGGAGAGGTTCATGATCAGGATGAAGAAAAACGTAGTGAGGAGATAGGGCATGTAGCGCAGACCCGCCGGTCCCATGTTCGACACGGCGATCTCGTCGCGGATGAAGACAACGAAGAGTTCGAGGAAATTGCCGACCCCCCGCGGAATTTTGTTTCTGGCGTTCGCGCGGGCGGCCGTCACCGACAGCAGCACCAGGAGGAACGCCGCCAGCCAGAGAAAGACCACGTGCTTGGTGATCGAAAAATCGAAGGCCATCCCGGCGAACTCCACCGGGGCGATACGCGGCAGTTCGATATGCCCGAATGGGGGGAACTCCAGCTCCTGCGAATCGTAGACGTGGTTCAGAAGGCTCGCAAACGTATTCTCCCCGCCGCCGCGGGCCGCTCCCCCCGCCGCGCCGGCGAGGGTGTCGGCGGCCGTGGCGGCGCCGGTGAGCGTGTCGGCGGCCGTTACCGCGTGTTCCTGGAACAACAAATTCATCATGAGGGCATCAACCGTCAGCTGCTCTGTCGTCTATTCAGTTTTTTCTGTATGAAGATCACCTCGAGCGCGAGGTACGCAACGTAGAACACGCCGAGGGACGCGACGAGGGCGGTCGCGTGGAACCCGAACACCCTGATCAGCAGGAGGAGCGCTCCGGTCATCACGACGAGCCGGACCCCCATCCCCCCCAGCACGAATTTCATGAAGGTGTTCATCGACCCGCTCACCGAGTACTCGATGGCGGCGTACCCCGCCAGGACGTTCACGGTCGCCATGATCCCGGCGGCGACCGCCGCGCTGAGCGCGCCGGGAGGTCCCCACGCCTCCAGCGGGTAGTAGCCCGCCACGCAGATGGCGGACATCGTGAGGAACACCTGTTTCGGAAATGACACCCGGGATCTGCCTTTTTTCGCTACTTTTTCTCTTTTGCGTTATCGTCGTCTTTTGCCAGCTTCTGGACGGACCGCATGAACACAAAGAACCCCGCGGCGAACCCCGTCGCCAGCCCCGCGAGCATCAGCCACGGGGCGGTGGCGAACTTGCCGTCGAGCC
>DATDQD010000017.1:0-25975 GCA_035292425.1 Bacteroidota bacterium | reverse complement strand
GGTACTTTGGATCCCCAAGGCCGTCGTGGAGCACGTTCATGATCGCCAGGCAGACGTCCAGGCCGATGAAATCGGCAAGCGTGAGGGGGCCCATCGGGTGGTTCATGCCGAGCTTCATCACGGTGTCGATCGATTCGGGTGTCGCCACTCCCTCGATCACGCAATAGACCGCCTCGTTGATCATCGGGAGGAGGACCCGGTTCGAGATGAACCCCGGGTAATCATTGACCTCGACGGGGGTCTTGTCGAGGCTGCGGGCAACGGCGAGGACCTCCGTTGTCGTCTGGTCGTCCGTGGAGAGGCCCCTGATGACCTCCACGAGCTTCATCACGGGGACCGGATTCATGAAATGCATCCCGATCACCCTGTTCGCCCGCCCGGTCACGGAAGCGATCTCCGTGATGGAGATCGAGGAGGTGTTCGACGCCAGGATCGCCCCCGGGGGAGCGGCCGCGGCGACGGCGCGGAAGATCTCCATCTTGACCTCCCTGTTCTCCGTCGCGGCCTCGACGACGAGATCGGCCTTCGCGACGGCGGCGCGGAGGTCGGTGGAACGGGAGATCCCCTGGAGGATCTTCGCTTTGTCCGCTTCCGTGAGCGCACCTTTCTTGATCTGCCTGTCGAGGTTGCCGCCGATCGTTTTCATCCCCTTTTCGATGAGATCGTCCCGGATGTCGTTGAGCGTAACGGCATAGCCGAATTGCGCGAAGACGTGGGCGATGCCGTTGCCCATCGTTCCCGCTCCGATGACGGAGATATTCTTCATAGACATTGCCGTGTCCTTATCGTTCGATGATCATGCCGCTTGCTTCTCCGCCGCCGATACAGATGGCGGCCATTCCGCGTTTCTTACCGTGTCTCCTGAGCGCGTACAGGAGGGTGACGAGGATGCGCGCGCCGCTCGCCCCGATCGGGTGGCCGAGCGCGACCGCGCCCCCGTGCACATTGAGTTTCGCCGGATCGATGGCGAGGATCTTGTTGACGGCGAGGTTGACGACGGCGAAAGCCTCGTTGACCTCGAAAAGATCGATATCGCCCTGGGCGAGACCCGCTTTCTTCAGGACTTTCGGTATGACGTCCGCGGGCGCGGTGGTGAACTCGACGGGTTTCCTTGCGGTCGAACCGAATGCCCGGATCGTCGCCATGACCGGGATGTTCAGCGCGGACGCCTTTTCCCCCGACATGAGCACGAGCGCCGCCGCGCCGTCGTTGATCTTGGAGGCATTGGCCGCGGTGACGGTCCCGTCCTTGAGGAACGCCGGGCGGAGGGTGCCGATCCTGTCGAACTTCACCTTGCCCGGTTCTTCGTCTTCCCAGATCCGCAGCGGATCCCCCTTCTTCTGCTGAACCTCAACCGGAACGATTTCGTCTTTGAAATATCCGTTCTGCTGGGCCTCGAGCGCCCGTTTGTAGCTGGTGACGGAGAATTCGTCCTGGGCTTCTCGGGACACCTGGCAGTTTTTCGCGCAGAGTTCGGCGGCGTTTCCCATGTGGAAATCATCGTAGACGTCCCAGAGGCCGTCCTTGATCATCGAGTCGATCACCGACCCGTGGCCCATCCGGTATCCCGTCCTCGCCTTGTCGAGCAGGTAGGGTGTATTCGACATGCTCTCCATGCCGCCCGCGACGACGACGTCCGCATCGGCGAGCATGATCGCCTGCGCGCCGAGCATTGCCGCTTTCAGACCCGAACCGCAGACCTTGTTGACGGTCATCGTCTGGACTGACTCGGGGAGGCCGGAGAAGATGGCCGCCTGCCGGGCCGGTGCCTGCCCGACGCCCGCGGTGAGGACGCAGCCCATGATCACTTCGTCCACCGATTTCGGGTCGGCGTTCGAGCGCCGGAGCGCCTCCCTGATGACGATGGCGC
The DNA here is from genome assembly GCA_035292425.1 of Bacteroidota bacterium. Classification (GTDB taxonomy): domain Bacteria; phylum Bacteroidota; class Ignavibacteria; order UBA10030; family SZUA-254; genus SZUA-254. Next base: position 24,105 of record DATDQD010000017.1, on the reverse strand, counting down.
CGAGCTGCGGCGCGGTGAATGAACTGAGCGATCCCCCGAACGATCCGATCGGGGTGCGGCATGCGCCGACGATGACTGCTTCTCTGGGGATGGCCATGGCGGTGGAATGTTCTGTGAAGACGCCGTTAAAGTAAGACAATTCGCAAAGAATTGCAAAAAAAATCCCGGAGTTCGTGACAAACCCGGGATCGAATTTGAAAAAAACGTGTGTCGACTACTTGATGCGGACGAACTCGATGCGGCGGTTTTTCGCCCGGCCCTGTGAATTCGAATTGTCCGCGATCGGTTTCACGAAACCGTATCCCCGCGTGCTCATCCTGGAGGCCGAAACTCCGCGGCTCGCAAGATACGCCTTGACGCTCTCCGCGCGACGCAGCGAGAGGTCCTGGTTATGCTTCGCACCGCCGATATTGTCCGTGTGTCCGTGGATGGCGACTTCCGCTTCGGGATTGCCGAAGAGGCTGTTCGCCACCTGGTCGAGGATCGCCTTCGCGCCGGGAAGAAGCGTGGCCTTGTTCGTTTCGAAATTCACGCCTTCGAGGATGATCCTCTCCCCCACCTTGATGATCGGAACGTCGTCCGAAGCGTCGAGGGGATTTAAATTAAGCTGGATCTCGCGACCGTCCGGCACTCCCCCGTTATCGGTGTCCGCCGCCAGGGGGTTCGTGCGGTGACGCAGGGCTTCGTCCCCGTCCGTGAGATTGTCGCCGTCGGTATCCGGATTCAGCGGATCGGTGCCGCGGCTCCTGACTTCATCTCCGTCGGTCAGGCCGTCGCCGTCGGTGTCCGGTTTCAACGGATGGGTCCTGTTGGTCAGGACTTCCTCCCCGTCATTGAGGCCGTCGCCGTCCGAGTCGGGGTTGAGCGGATCGGTGGTGGAGCCCTGAGTGTCCTGAGCCCGCGCGGTTACAGGGCCGCCGCCGAAGGAAGCCAGGCGGATCTCCGGGTGATAATCCGTTCTGTCCGCTAAACCGGAAAGATCGAGAAGGTTGTGGAAGTTCAGGCCCCGCAGTCCACCCCGGAACATGCCCCCCGTACCCCGGTCCGCCTGGTATGTGGTCAGGATTTCATACCCGTCCTCGAGGCCGTCGGCGTCGGTGTCCGGGTCGAGCGGATTGGTCTTATACCTGAAGACCTCGTCTCCGTCGCGGAGCCGGTCTGCGTCGGTGTCGGGATTCAGCGGATTGGTCTTGTAGGTTTTCACCTCTTCGCCGTCCTGGAGCCCGTCCCCGTCGGTGTCGGGGTTCAACGGGTCGGTCCCGAGCCTTTTTTCCTCGTCGTTGAGCAGCTTGTCGCCGTCCAGGTCGTTGTTCTGTTCGTTGATGAAGCCGAATAGCTGGATCCCCACGCCCCAGAAAGAATCGTTCCCTTCCAGCTCGATGTCGTCCAGGTTGTCGCTCATCGTGAGGTTGTACGTGGCGTTCAGCCCGAACGCGTACTGGTCGTTCAGATAATATTCACCGCCGATTCCGAACGGGACGTAGGACGTGGTTTTTCCATACTCCCCCCTCCCACCGCGCGGGAGAGAATTATTCTTTGCGTCCTTCGGGTCGAAGACGATCACGCCCAGGCCGCCGAAGAGAAACGGCTGGAACTGGCTCTTTTTTACGAGCTGGACATGGACCCTGATGTCGAGGGGGTAGATAAATGTGCTGAAGAACCTGCCATCTCCGGCGGCTTCGAGCAGGCCCATCCCGGCCCCGGCCTCGATGCCGATGGATTCGTTCGCGTAGTACCGGATGAAGGCCCGGCCGATGGGATTGTCCTGGTAATCGTCGATGTCGGAATTCGGGGAAGCCATCCCGAAATCTGCCCCCACCCCCATGCCGTGAGCCTGCTCCTGGGAACGGAGCGGCCCCGCGGCGACGAGCGTCGCCGCTGCGATCATGAGGAGCGCTGTTCGGGACAACATGTGGATAGGATGATAAGAGATGACCTGGAAAATGTACGTTATGACCCGCTGAAAGTCAAGCGTATCACACGATTAAAAGACGGGTGAAAGCGTGTAAAATGCGTATTTTCAGCTGTTCATCGACTTGAGGAACTCCTTGTTCGACTTTGTCCCCCTCATTTTCTCCGTCAGGAATTCCATTGCCTCGACGGTCGAGAAATCGCTCAGGAATTTCCTCAGGATCCAGACCCTGCTCAGCTCGTCCGACTCAAGGAGCAATTCCTCCTTGCGCGTTCCGGACCTGTTGACGTCCATGGCCGGGAAGATCCTCTTGTCCGCCAGTTTCCTGTCGAGGATGATTTCCATGTTGCCGGTGCCCTTGAACTCCTCGAAAATCACCTCGTCCATGCGGCTCCCCGTTTCGATCAGGGCGGTGGCGATGATCGTGAGGCTCCCCCCCTCTTCGACGTTTCTCGCCGCTCCGAAGAACCGTTTCGGCCGGTGGAGCGCGTTCGCGTCCACGCCGCCGGAGAGGATTTTCCCGCTGTGCGGCACCACGGTGTTGTGCGCCCGGGCGAGGCGGGTGATGCTGTCGAGGAGGATGACAACGTCGCGCCGGGCCTCGACGAGGCGCTTCGCTTTCTCAAGGACCATGTCGGCGACCTGGACGTGACGTTCGGGCGGTTCGTCGAAGGTCGAACTGACGACTTCGGCGTTCACCGACCGTTCCATGTCCGTGACTTCTTCGGGACGCTCGTCGATCAGCAGCACGATCAGGAAGACTTCGGGATGATTGCGGAGGATGCTGTTCGCGATTTTCTGGAGGAGGATCGTTTTGCCGGCCTTGGGCGGGGAGACGATCATGCCCCTCTGACCCTTTCCGAGCGGCGCCAGCAGGTCCATGATCCGCATGGCATATTCACCGGGCGCGGTCTCGAGGTTCAGCCGGGCATTCGGATACAGGGGCGTGAGGTTGTCGAAAAGCACCCTGTCGCGGATGGCGTCGGGTGTTTCGTCGTTCACCGCCTCGACCCTCAGGAGGGCGAAAAATCTTTCCCCCTCCTTCGGGGGCCTCACCTGGCCGCTGACGGAATCGCCCGTCCTGAGGACGAACTTTTTGATCTGCGACGGCGAGACGTAAATATCGTCGGGCGAAGGAAGGTAATTGTAGTCGACCGACCGGAGAAATCCGTAGCCGTCCGGCAGGACTTCCAGAACGCCCTTGCTGAACGTCAGGCCGTCCTTCTCAGTCTGGGCCTCCAGGATCTTGAAGATCATTTCCTGTTTCCGGAGATCGGTATACCCCGTGATGTTGAGGTCTTTCGCGATCGTGGTCAGCTCGGAGATTTTTTTGGATTTCAGTTCGGTGATGTCCATGGGCATGGGATGCCGGTCCCCTATAAGTGAGGTGAGAGTGTGTGGTACATTCGGTGATCTGAGAGCATTTCTGCTCAAAAAGGGTTTAACTTACGGGTGAAATCCCGAGGTAAAAAACGATGTGAGAAGCGGTAGTCTGATTATCGATACGCGAGGGAGGCTCGCGCCGGCTCTTTAAGTTAGTGTAAATATAATCCGTCCGTCCCTGAAAGTCAAATTCGCGGACCGCACGGAGACAGCCCCTTAAAACATGACCTCGAAGGTGATGGTATGGGTCCCCGGGAGGAACTTGAAGTTGTTGTACGCGTAATCGAGCGTGCTGTTCACCCCCAGGGAGTTGAGCTTCACCCCGAACCCGCCGGTGATGTCCTCCTGGTCGTAGGCGAACTTCCACCCGGCGCGCAGCGCGACCATCCCGTTGAACACGTATTCCCCCCCCAGGTTGTACTGCTCGTCGGCGTCGTTCACCCGGGTGATCTGCAGCGTCGTCACCACCTCGTTCATCTCGTCTTTGACCAGGTCCACCAGCACCCCGAAGCGCAGCGCCGTCGGCAGCGAGTACGTCTCGTTCACGAACGTCAGGTCCTTCCCCAGGTTCGTCAGCGACACCCCGATATGGCTCTTGAGCACCGGAATGTCGTAGAGCGTCCCGATGTCGAACGCGAACGAACTCGTCCCCACCTCCGCATTGTACAGGTACGACTTGATCAGCTTGGCATTCACCCCCACCCGGAACTGGTCGGTCACCTGCCGGGCGAACGAGATCCCGATCGCGTAATCGCTCGCCTTGAACTTCTCGCCCGTCCCTTCCGGAAACGCCGGCGTCGTCACCAGCATGTCGTCGGTCGTCAGGATCACCACGCTCACCCCCACCGCACCCAACCCCGGGATGTTCTTCACCGCCCCGATGTACGAGTGCTGGATCTCCGCGTACAACTGCGTGTACGTCGCCCCGAACCCGTAGTTCCCCACCGCCATGATCCCCGCCGGGTTGTACGCCATCGAGTTCACCCCCTCGGCCACCGCCACCTGCGCCCCTCCCATCGCCACCGCCCGCGCACCGGTCGACAGCTTCAAAAACTGCCCCGTCACCGTCCCCGACCGGTTCCCCGCCGATGCCTCCGTGCTCGAGAGCACCATCATCGCGGCCGCGACGGCCACCATCCCCATTCCCCTGACTGTCCTGCTCATCGCCTGGTCTCCTTCCTTACCGGATCAAAACAAATTTGCTCACCTGCCGCCCGTACTGCGACTCCACCGTGTACACGTACACCCCGCTGGCCAGCGCCCGGTTGCTCTCCGAGAGCAGGTTCCACTCCAGCTCCCCCTTGTCCGGCTGGCTCGCCGGCGACTCGTACTCCAGCACCGCGATCTGCTCCCCCGCCAGGCTGAACACCCGGATCGTGCAGCTCCGCGGCAAATGGATGAACTTCACCAGCCGCTTCGTCTCGTCCCAGTCCCGGCCCCGTCCCTCCCATCCGCCGTTCTCGTACGTGTAATCGGCGTCCACCCGGTACGGGTTCGGCACCACCATCACCTCGTCGAGCCTGTCGGAGGCCGAAAACGACAGGTCCACCCGGATCCGGTTCTCGTTGAAGGCCGACTCCGGGCTCTCCGAGTAGAGCGTGTCGTAGGTGATCCCCCCGCTCGAGGTGGGACGCTCCACCACCGCGATGTCCGGGATCCCGAACGACGTCACCGCGTACCAGTACCGCTTCCCCCGCACCAGGTTCGAATCGATGAACACGCTGTCCAGGCCCGTGTTGAACCCGTACTCGTCGTCCGGTATGTCGAACTGCTTGATCAGCGTGAAACTGCTCCGCTCCGGCTCGTCGCCGGGGTCTTCGCTCCGGTAGAGCCGGTATCCCTCGAAGATCCTCCCGCCGGGAAGGTATCCCGTCGAATCGCACGTGTGGCCCGCGCCGCACCCCGCCGAACCACCGGCGGTACCGCACGGCGGGTTGACCCTCCTCCAGTCGTCCGGAGGATAGGCCTCTGCGAGCTTGTTCGAGTCGTCCCACGTCTCCAGCGGGTCGATCGGCCCGACGCTCCCGCCCCACTCCAGCGTCACCCGCTGGAACCCTTCCGTCCGCTTCAGTGACGGCGAGGGCGCCACGATCGGCGGCACATACCCGCGCTTGTAGAGCTTGATCGCCTTCTCGGCGTTCTCCTTCAGGTTGTTCGGCCCGCTCTCCACCCCCTCGCCCCCCACCAGGGCCACCGAGATTTTCAACGTGTCGCCGGGGGCGAGCGTCGTGAACGGACCGAACGAAAACAGGAACCGGGTATCCGACGGGTTCGTCGGGCTCTCGCACGTCGCCACCAGCCGCTCCGGGAACGGCTCGCCGCTCATCCAGCTGTAGAGGATCGAGTCCACCGTCCCGGGGCTCGGGTTCGTCGTGAAGTTGAACCACTGGTAGATGTACTTCAGCTCGCTGAGCGGCTTCGGCGTCCCGAGGACGGTGATCCCGATCGGCGTCGAGCCCCGGTCGATCGGATTGTGGATGTACGCCGTCCGCAGCGAGTCGAAATAACAGGAATAGTTCCTCGTCCAGAACTCTCCGGCGTTGACCGGGCCGACGTCCATGTCGGCGAAGAACCCGACGTAGACGTCCTCGATCGCCCGGTTCGACGTGTTGATGAAGTAGTAATCGAACGGGATCACCGCGTTCGCGAAGTTCCCGCTCCATGAGAAACATTTCTGGATCACCTTGATCCCCATCGGGAAGTGCCCGCTCGGCGGATCGTTGTCGTCCCGCGCCGAACAGTACAGGTCCTTGTCGGAGATGGCGGCGTAATCCTCGTCCACGTGCGGTTCGCCGTGGTCGGCCAGGCCGTTCTTCTCGGTGTAGGCGTCCGGGTCGTCCTTCCTCCGGAAGTTGCCGTTCGCGTCGGGACGGCAGAAATCGGTCTTGGACCGGTCGTAGTTGTCGAAATTCGGGTCGGGGTTGGTCGCGACATCGTACCCCCCGCGGCATCCCACCTCGTTGAGGTCCTCGATCCCGTCCGAGCCGATGTCGTCGGTCGCCAGGACCCAGTCGCCGTCATTGTCGAGGCCGTCCAGGTCGTCCTCGTCGATACGGCCGTCGCCGTCGTCGTCGCACCCGCGGCGGTTCGGCTCCGTGAGGCTGTCGCGCACCGCCGTCTGCCAGATCAGCTCCCTCAGAGGATGCCTGGGGTCGGGACGGATGAACTTGTTCGCGTTATCGCCGTTGTACCCTTCGGAGACGCGCCGCGTGCCGTCCACGATGCCCCCGATCCACGGTCCGGCCCCGAAGACGTGTTCGATGCCGGAGCCGGCCGGGTACTCGAGGCCGTAGGGGGGATTTTGAGACTGGTAGTTGCCGTCCCACGCCTCCTGGCCCATCGTCATCTGGTTGCTGATCCAGACCCGCATGTCGAACCCCTGGACGGCCCGCTTCGCGTAGTTGACGGCGGTTTTCGAGACCGACCGGGGGTCGCCGGGCCTGACCCGGTCTCCCCTGTCGTTTGCCTTCACGCTCACCGCGGCCAGTAACGAGGCCGCGATGACTCCCACCCACATCCGCCTGAACATTGTCGTTGTCCCTGGTAGCTTAGTCTGTTTATTCCCAGTTCAATTTCAGCCCGAGCAGGATCTGCCGGGGCGCGTCAAACCACGTCTGATCGAGAAAATCGAATTCAGTCTTGTACCACGGGTTGATGATCCCCGCGTTCGGATCGCTCGGGTTCAGGTCCCCGTAGACCGGCGATTCGCCCGTGTAACTGAGAACGCTGATGACGTTGCGACGGTTGAAGAGGTTGGTGATGTCGAGGGTCGCGATGATGTTCACCCTGCCGGTAAGACGGAATCCCTTGTACAGGCTCAGGTTGACGGTCGAGGTATAGGGATTCTCCTCGGTATTCACGAGGAACACGTTGCTCTGCGTCGTGCGGCTGCGGTACGGGGTGTAGGGGAAACCGCTCCCGACCGACCAGGTCAGCGAGATGCCGTAGTTGTTCACGAAGGGGAGGCCGAAGAATTTCCCCTCCGCGTTCGGACCGACGCGGTACGTGGCGAAGACGTTCGCGGTGTGGTTCTGGTCCCAGTTGAGCCGCGTTTCGCGGGGGAGCTGGAATTCGGGGTTGAACACGCTCGCGAACGGGTTGGAGGACCGGCCCTTCGAAATCTGGTAGGTGTAGCTCATGTTGAGCGAGAAATTCCCTAAAAAGGCCTGGTTGAACGTGACCTCGAAGCCGCGAGAAGAGGCGTAATCGAAATTGATCGGGACGACAAGATCCACCAGGTTGACGCCGGTGACGTAATCGAAGACGTCCTTGTAAAACGCCCGGATCGCGAAGGCCATGTCGTCGGCGAACTGGTCCTCGAAGCCGGCTTCGTACTGGACCGTCCGCTGGGGTTTCAGGTCGGGATTGCCGACGAGCGTCCCGCTGCTGATGGTCCGGTCGAACGGATTGCGGAAGAAGTTGTCCCTGCCGGGGAGCTGGAGGAAATGACCGTAGTTGAAATAGAAGACGATCCTGTCGGTGACCGGATATCCGATCGACAGGCGGGGGCTGAAGTTGCCGTGCGTCGCATAGTACATGAACGAGCTTCCGCCGGAGAGACGCTTGAAGTCTCCGAGTTCACCCGTCGAGGTGACTTCCCTCTCGGCCCACCGGGCATCAAATCCTGTCGCCGCCTCCCAGCGCGAGATGTAATCGGGATCGAAGACCTGCCGGCCCACGTCGAACCAGTCGTACCTGATGCCGACGTGGAGGTTCAGCCCCGAAAACTCGATGTTGTCCTGGATGAACACCCCTCCCCTGTTGGGGTAATTGTTCATGAAAGCCCTGAACTGACCGTAACCGGGATAATCGCCGTGATCGGTGTTCACCCTCCCGGGATAGGGGGCATTCACGAGCGCCCCCGAGGAATCGCTGAGCTGGGCGGTGGGGCGGCTGATTTCCGTGGAGTTGATCTCCTCGAAATTCAGCTCGAAGCCCGTCTTCACCAGGTGCAGTTCGTGGATCTGGCTGTTGAAGTCGAACCGGGTCGACCAGACCCCGCTCTCGGAGTTGAACCAGCGCTGACCCGTGCTGACGTCGATGAAGTTGTCGTTGTTGACGTCGAGGTTTTCGTAGGCGGAGGAATAGGAGGGCGGCGGCGTGCCGGCGATGTCGTTGCCGTCCTTCGATTCGAGTTTCGCGAGGTAGAACTTCAGGAACGACTTCCCCCCCGAGAAGAAGTGCGTCCATCCGAGGTTGTTCTGTATCGAAAAGCCCGCGCCGAGCGATGACGAGTCCGCGCGGTATTTGTACGACTTGTTGTACCCGTGGTTGGAGGTCAGGCTGGCGCGGTACCCGTAGCTCACCTGGTCCTCGCCGCTGATGTCGTATTTGAGTTTCGTGTTGAAGGTGAAGGAGTTATTCTGGTTTTCGGTGTAGCGGAACCCGAGCCCGTTGAGGAGCCCCCCGAGGAAGCCGTTGAGTTCGACTTTCCGTTCGAGGGGGTTGTAAAACTGGTTCTTGATGTAGTTGTAGGCGCCGTCCCGCTTGCTGACGTCGGCGCTGACGAAGAAGCTGAGGTCGCCGGGGAGATCCACGCCGAGGCCGGGCAGGACGTACTTGCTGATCGGTTCCGGGCCGCCGAAGGAGAGCGACGAGTACCATTCGTTCTGGTTCGTCGTCGCGATCTTGTCGGTCCTATACTGGACCGAGCCGGAATACCTGTCGCCGCCCGACTTTGTCACGATGTTGATGATGCCCGACTGGGCGTTGCCGTAGTCCGCGTCGAACCCGCTGGTCTGGACGCTCACCGACTGGATCGCGTTGGCCGAGACCGCGAGGCCGCTCGACCCGCCCCCGACGACGCCGGTGGAAGAACCGGCGTAGAGGGCCTGGAGTTCCGCGTTGATGCCCGAGGTCGTCTGGAGGTCGCCGGAGTTGCCCACGATGGCGTTGGTGGGGATGCCGTCCACGAGGTACTGGACCTCGTTCGCGCGGCCGCCGCGGAGGAAGAGGTTGTTCCCCTGTTTGACCACGCCCGCCTGAAGTTTGAGCACGTCCTCGACGTTCTTCACGTTGGGGATGCTCTCGATCGCCTCCTTGGATACCGTTTGCGTCCCCGAGGTGATCTGCGAATTGACCAGTTGCTGGTCCGCGGTGACCGTCACGCCCGAAAGTTCCACCTCGACGGAGACCAGCTGGAAATTGATCTGCGTCGTCTCGTCGGCGCCGATCTTGACCTCTTTCATCTCGGTCTGGGCGAATTGGATGGAGCTTACCCGCACGGTATAGTTCCCGATCGGGATGCCGATGATCGAATATTTGCCGTCGGGATCGGTCGTCGCCCCGCGCGTTGTCCCGACCACGAGAACATTCGCCCCGAAGACCGGTTCGCCGGTGCTGCGGTCTGTGACCTTCCCGACGATTTTCCCGGTGTTCCCCGCGAAGAGGTGCGCGGAGAGGAGGATCGTCGCCAGGCCGGCGAGCAGGATGGATCGCGTGCAATTTGTCATGGTGTTCTCCTCAGGGATGCAGATTATAAGTGTTTGAGGTCACGGAAGGCCTTCCGGAGGACTTCAACCGCCGCGGCTTGCTCGGTATAATAGAGCGGGAACCCGAGGTAAATCACGTCATAGGTCAACCCGATGTACCTGATGCCGAGGACCCCGCCCTCGAGCGGTATCGGGAAGAAGAGGTCGTCCTTCGAATCGTAGCGATAGATGATTTCCCCGAACCCGTACGCCTGGTAGATGTTGAACCTCGGCATGGCGCCCTGCCAGGCGGTATCCATCTTGGCCTGGTCGACGGGCGCGTCGGGATACTGCGCCGCGCCGGGGATGGTCTGGTGTTTCGCGCCGACGTATTGCGGAGCGATCGCCGGAATCTGGTTCAGGATGTGGAGGATGTTGTTCCAGAACGTCGGGGAGGGCGGCATGTTGTCGTCGCGGGTCAGATTCCATCCGTTGATCAGCACCTTTCCGCCGGCGTAGCAGTAGTCGATGAGTTTCGACTGCGACCGGGCCGAAATGGTGGGCACTCTGATGAATTGGTTCCCGATGTCCCCCACCACGTGGACGAGGCTGTATCTGCCGATCACGCCGAGTCCGGGCCACGTTCCGCCGAGCGTCGTGTTGTAGGCAACATTATAGATATCGTATTTGCCGGTAAGGCCGAGGGCGTCGTACATCTCCGCATAGTATTGCAGGAGCTGCGACCTGTTCGGTCTCACCGGGGGTACGGCGAGGGTGTCCCAGTCGAAGATGTTGTTGATCAGGAGGATCCTCTGCTCGGTGCCGGGCTTCGCGAATTCGGGAAAGATCACATAAAAATCACGGTATGCCCAGAAGGTATCCTGTCGCGTGCTGTCCGGCGTCACAACCACCGGGCGGGTGAAATACCCCCGGGTGGAAATCGATCCGAATTCGTTCCGCGCCCGTACGTACATCCGGTGCTCCGTCACGTACGGGTCGGGGATGTCCGAACCCTTGATCCTCGCCCTGGGATCGAGCCTGAAGGGCGACCATTTCGCGTCGAGCGATTCGGGCGGCCAGAGGTCCCTGTCCACGACCCACGAATACTCGATCGTCCGGCTGTTCGGATCGAATCCCTGGAAGGTGAACTCCGTGCCCTCGTAGGTGTCGGTGAATTCTTCCAGGATGAGGACGGTGTCCGTGGGACCCGATTGAACAAGGACGTCCGGGGGAGGCACGATCGGCGTGAAGAAATCGAGCGTCGCGGGACTCGGGTCGAGCGCCCCGTTGTTGTCGATCGTCGAAACCTCGAAGGTGTGGGGATTGAGCGAATCCTGCGAATCGAAGATGAAGGTCCCGCGGCTCGGGCTTTCGTGCGTGGGGTAGCGCTCGTCGTCGGGATTCGACGCGAAGAGGTTGACCCCCACGATCTCGAGCGTGTCTCCCCTCGCGAGCTGGTTGAGCCTGGCGGTGTCGAGGCCCTCGGGCGGGAGCGTCGAGAAAAACTTGTAGACGTCGGGCGCCGCGTTTTCGTCGCCCATCATGATCAACGCGAGGCCGCCCACCATGATGTTCAGGATATAGGTATAGGGCTTGTACTCGACGGGGGACGTGGCGCTCAGCCGGAAGCTCCACCGGTACCGGTACGCGACCACATACCCGTCAGCGTCGTCCCCGAGCCAGGAGAGGGACACGAGCGGGCTTGTGGAAATCGTGCCGGGCGGGGGAACGTTGGAGAGCCTTGTCTCGGGGGTTTTGTTCGCATTCTGTGTTCCGCAATCACCGCATTCGGTGCAACCGCCGAACAGGATCGGACCGAGGACGGCGGCGAAGATGAGGATACAAATGGAGCGGCGGTTCTCTGTCAAACGAATCATCGGAAAAACTCCTCTGCAGGGACGATCGTGATCATCGGATTTCATTGATGGATGAGATACGGTAGAACGGTCTGAACTCGTAGGTGTTGGCCCTCCGGAGCAGAGTCGAATCGAGGTTCACTTCGAGGACGATCTGGGTCGTGGCGAGTTCTTTGATCGGGAACTGGCTCCGGAAGCGGAGGCGCGGGTCGAAATTGCCCTGACGATCGACCCGGATGATGCGATACCCGTCGAGGATCGCCTGGCGCGCCGGCTCCAGCAGCAGGTCGATGCCCTTGTACGATCCCGGAGGCACGTAGGTCTGGCCGATGATGACCGCGGAATCCCTCGCCCGGACGTCCAGGGTGTTGAGTTTCGTGTCCTCGCGGTCGATCGCGGTAAGATCGCCGTAGACCACGGCCCGGGCATCGTCGTCCCTGACCGCTTCGACGGCAGACACCGTCAGGATGAAATTGTTCAGGGGGTTGAAGTCGATGTTGGAGGAAATCGTCTTCAACCGGACTTCAACGATGCCGGGAAGAGGCGACGCGTACTCCGTCTGGCACCCGAGGTTGATGATCGCGAACATGAACGGGAGGCCGACGGCGAGGACCAGACCCGGCGACGAGATCTTTGCTTTCATGACTCAACCGATAGTGGTAATTAGGGGAATAACTTAGCGGTGAAGCTCAGTCCACCGAGTATAGTAAAATTTCATTAAAAGGTCAAGTTATCGCGACATCCGCCGGTTATCTCCCTCCCTGGAAAGAACTGCGCCGGGACACCACCGGACCCCCGGGAGCGGCCGGCGGACCGGTGTCCCGTCGCGGTGCCGCCGCCGCTAACCTCATGCCATTCCATCAGATATGTTATTGGATGACGGGGGGATTTTCCGTAAATTGGTGGCGTTCCGGGCGGCGGGAAACCCTTTCCGCCGTCACATCGTTGTAACAGCGTCGGCCCGGATCCGTATACCGAAGTTGAATCACCACGATTACAGTCAACCATTATCGCGATGCTTTCATTCAAAATCCACCCCCTTTTCATCGTCATCGTTCTCTCACTCACGGCGCTCCTGAACGGCTGCAGGAAAACGGCGGAGATCGTGATACCCCCGCCCGGTCCCCCATGGATCACCTTCAAGTTTCCCGGCACTCCCCAGTTGCTGGCCAACCGGATCAATTCCCTTCATGCGGACCAGTCCGGACGGGTCTGGATCGCGACCGACAGCGGGGCGAATTACTTTCAGAGAGGTTCCTGGGGGAAGATCCGCGATTCCGTGCGGTACAGCACCGATGGGGTGAATTTCCGCTATGCGGTGAACTCCATCGAATCGGGAAAATTCTCCACGATATGGTTCGGTCTCGACGGGGGAGGCGTGAGGAGATACCGGGAGGGCGCGACCAGGGCGGTCTGGACAACCTATCATTATCCCGACCTGACCTACCCGGTCGTCCAGTCCATTTCCGCCGATAAGGTGGTCAACGGGGACGTCTGGATCGCCACGACGAACGGCGTCAGCCGCTTTCTACCCAGCGCCGCCGACCCGGAATTCGGCATGTGGCAGACGTTTCTGATGCCGTACATCCCGTCCAACCAGGTCTACGCCAGCGCGATCAATTTCAACGATAATACGATCTGGTTCGGGACACAGAATGGATTCGCGCTGTACAATGATATGCTCGGCGACTGGACGACCTTCAATCTGCCGCCGGCGTACAATTACAGGATCAACTCGATGGCGTTCGACATGTCGGGTACGGTATGGCTCGCGAAGCTCGAGGGGGTGACCAGCTTCAACAAGGAGCTGGGCGAGTGGGTCCACTATACGAATTCGGGCACCGGCGGCCGGCTGCCTCCCGGTGACATTCACGCGGTGACGACGGACCTCGGGTCGACGCGCTGGTTCGGGACCGATTACGGACTGGTGCGGCTCCGCGACACGACCTGGACGACCTTCACAACCGCGAACACGACGGAACTCCCCGACAACGCCGTCACCGCCCTCACCTACGACAAGATGGGAAACCTCTGGATCGGAACGGAGAACGGCATCGCGGTCTTCAACGACACCGGCACCCGTTTCTGACCCGCGGGTTCAGCCCGCGGGGGTCTTCCTGAAGATCCCGATGTAGCCCCAACCCGCATAGCGCAGGAACCGGAGTGGCATGGCGACCATCAGGTTCTCCATCCAGGTTTCGAGGCGCACGATCATCCTTCCGCTCATTCCCATCTTCGCCAGGGCCTTGAACTCATAACCGAACGTCATCCCCTCGACGCGGGCGAAACCGAGGGAGGCGACCAGATCCTCAAGCCTGCCGACATTGTATGCCCTGCTCATCCAGCCCCCGTCCCGGGTGTGTGTCGCAATCGAAACCGATGAACGCAGCCTGCTCCAGCCGTACCGGAGGAGGTACCTGAGTTTCAGCCTTCCGCTGTAATGGAGCGAGGTCAGGGCGTTCAGGTTTCTCACGTTCAGGAGCAGGTGACCACCGGGCCGGAGGAGCCGGTGCAATTCGGAGAGCGCGCGTTCGTCCTGCTCGAGATACCCGAGCACGCCGATGCAGAGGACGGCGTCGAACGATCCGGACCGGAAGGGGACATGTTCGATGTCGCCGCGCACCAGTCCCGGGGGATCCGGCCACCCCTTTTCGCGAAGCGTCTCCCCCGAGGACCGGATCATCTCCTCCGAGGCATCCATCCCGAAGATCCTCACCCCCCTTCCGCCCAGCTCCCCGAGGTACTCGCCGGGGCCGCAGCCGGCATCGAAAATAGTGCCCGCGGTATGATCGACGTGCCTCCTGAAGAGCCGGAGCACGTGGTGCTTTCTCCTGACGAGCATTTGGCCGAACGGGTTATGGATCTCACGGTAGAATTTCCCGCTCCAGCCCTCGCTCGAGTCGAAGAATTCCCGGACCTGTGATTTTTGCGTTGAGTTCGGCATAAGAACAGGACCTCCAGATGATGAACGGACTTCGCTACCCCCTCCGATCCGCGCTGTTCAACGCCTCCGGTCGCGCAGTATGGCCTCCCAGCGGAGCGCGGCGCCGTCGATCACCACACGGGGGCCGTTCTTGATTGCCGTCACCGGGGTGATCGTGTCGAATCGAAAATTCGGGCCGAGTACCCTGGGCAACTCCACCGACTTCAGCGGCGGGGCCTTCTCCGGGTTCACCGGTTCCCTGAGGAAGGAGACCTTCCATGCCCGCGCATCCGCCGGTTCGAGGCTCACGCTCACCAGGCCCCACCGCGTGGGCGTACGTTCGATTCTCAGCATCCGGGCATCGGCAAGGTCCGCGCGCGCGATGCCGTCCAGGAGCCGGAGAATGTCGTTGTCCTCGAGGACCATCGCGTGCCTCAGGTACCGGACGCATTCGGCCGAGGCGCGAAGGTCCACTGCCCCCGGGCCCGTTTCGCCGGCGGCACCCGCGAGCGCGGGCGGGACCCACGTGTAGACCGGGGATGCGTGGTTCAGGTACCCGATAAAGATCTTCCTCGCCTCCTCGGGGAGGCCGAACCAGATCAGCGATTGCGCGGCGAGCGCGCCGTCGACGGGATGATGCTTCTCCGCGGATCCCGGACCCGTGCCCGCGGGAATCTCCTCCCGAAGCGAGGAGTTCACCAGGGCCGGAAAATCGCGCACGAAGTCGTCATCTTTTTTAAAGAGCGATCCCGGAAACAATCCCAATGCCAGCGATCCCAGTCCCGACTGGGGCCTGATCGGCGCGTCTCCTGCCGCGGAGACTCCCGACGAAGCCGATACCACGGGGAACCACGAGAACCCGGCCGGGTCCTTCCGCAGAGTTTCCCGTGCCGCCGAGATGAAGGCGAGCCTGAGCTGTCCGTAAAATTCCCTGATCTCCGATTTCTTCAGAAGGAAGTGACGGTCGGAAATTTCCAGCAGCGGTTTCAGGGCGATGAGCGCCCAGAGCGTGTTGGTCATTTCCTCACGGATCCCGTCCCATCCGACGCCGGGCGACCCCTCGGGCAGCAGCTTCCGGCGCGCGTTGGGGGCCGGCTCCGGAAGGGCGGCCGCCCGGTCCCGCTTCAGTCTGAGTGAGTTGACGGCGTTGAACGCGTCGGGGTACAGTTCGTTGAAATAGGTCCAGTCGCCCGTCAGTTCCGCGTTCCGGCAAAGAGAATACACCGCGGCGCACATCTCCTTCATGTTCGCTTCGCCGCCGGCGCCGATCAGCGTGCCCGAGTCGTTTTCGAGTTTCCAGACCGCCTCGAGCCGGGCCTTCGCTTCCTTCTCCCTGCCGAGATAGAGTTCGGCTTCCGAGATGAAATGTTCGTCCACCAGGTCCGGAGGAGTGGGCGCCGGCATCGGCGCCGTCTGATCCGGAGAAACGCGCACGGCGGCCTTCATCTGGTCGATCACCCTGGCGCTGGCAACGCTGAACTGTCCGTAGGTTCCGGGGAGATTCCATCCCGACGGACCCCTGAGCGGTTTCCACAGTGCCCACCGTTCCCGCTCCCGGTCCGCTCGCTCGCCCAGGCGCCGGGCCCCCGATACGATATCGCCGGTGTCGCCATCGCCCCGGGGCACGCGGATCTGATAGATCACAGGCCCGGACCCCGGGCCCTCCGCGACCGGGACGGTCAGTATCAGTGCGCCGCCCTCCCGCGAAACAACCGGCTCCGCGTCGAGGATGAGGAACGGATGGTCGGAATCCCCGTCCCGGGTGACGAAACAGATCGTGCCGCGGGGTGCGTCACCGTCCTTCTCGATCTCCGTCTCCAGCGCACGATCGGACCGAACGACCAGCCGGAGCGAAAGGGACCGCCCGGCCGGGGTGACGGAGACCGTGATGTTGTCCACCGGTCCCTCGTCTTCGTGGACCGACGAGAACGCCGTCATGTCCACGGAGACCTCCCCGTATGCTATCGAAGTCCGTATCAATGGGAAGTGCGGTTCCTCACATCGTTGCGAGAGCGCCGTGATCTCCCCCGCGCCGTCGACGAACGCCTCGATGGCGTCCGGTCCCCGCCCCCCTCCCGTCCGGTGTAGACCCCCGGTCCGGGCGATGAACGACTGGCCTCCCTCATCAGGATGGCGGATCGGCGAATGCCAGCCGCCGGGGGAATACCGGAAATCGACCGTGTCCGGGGCCGACCGGACCGGCGCTCTCCGCACGCCCGATTTTTTCTGGTAGAGAAAGGCCGCGGCCCGGTCCGCGCCGAACGTCAGCGCGCCCACCGTGAGGCCGAATTTCATGAGAAACGCCCTTCTGTTCTCTTTCTTCATCCGTTGTTCCTGTGTGCTCGTGGTTGTGCTTTGCGCGTATGGTTACCGTATAACAGCGAAGGTTCCGATCTGGGTTCCGTATTCCGATTCGACGGAAAAAACATAGACGCCGGAGGCGATGACCCTGCCGCTCCCGCTCATCATGTCCCATTCTTCCTGGCCCCGCGGCATGCCCGGGTCGGTTCGCCCGCCATCGTCGTGGTGCAGGGTGGCCACGATGTCTCCCGACAGGCTGAAGATCCTGACCACCGCTCTGCGAGGCAGGTGGATGAACCAGATCGTTCGTTTCCACTCGTTCCAGTCGAGGGACCGGCCCTCCCACCCGCCGGATTCAAACGCGTAATTCTCGTCGACCCTGTAGGGGTTCGGGACCACGATCGTCTGCCCCGCGGCGTCCGACGGCGAGAAGGGAAGCTGGACGAGCGACGCGTTCTGACCGAGGTCCGATTCGAGGGCCGGAGTGTAGAGCGTATCGGTCCTGGTCGACCCGGGATCGCCGGGGAGCGGGATCACGTTCACGACCACCCCCGGTATCCCGAACGACGTCACGGCATACCAGTACTTCTTCCCGCGGAGGAGGTTCGAATCGGTGAATGAAAATTCGAGGCCGCCGTCGAATTCGAAATCCAGGTCGTCATCCACGTCGTACTGGCGCATCAGGCTGAACGACGCCGGGTCGAACTCCGGGGATTCGCTCCTCCAGAGCCGGAACCCCTCGAAGATGCGTCCCCCGGCCTGGTGCCCGGCGGGCGGATCGGCGCGCCTCCAGTGCGTATCGGGCAGCGAGGAGAGGAACCCGCTGGAATCGTCCCACGTCGAGAGCGGATCCGCGGTCGGGGAACCCGGCCTCCAGCGCCAGTCGAGGTGGACCTGGCCGGGCCCCTCCGTGATCGCGAGGGGCGGGGAGGGCGGCACGACCGGCAGCCGGTATCCCGACGTATAGAGTGAAAAGGCCCTCCTCGCATTTTCCATGAGCGAGTACGGGCCGACATCGATGCCGTCCCCGCTGACCAACGCCACCGCGATCCTGAGGGTGTCACCCGGGGCCATCGTTTCAAAGGGACCGAACGAGAGGAGGTACTGTGAATCGGACCCCGGGTTCTGCGGTTCGTCGTGCTTGATCCTGCCGCTCGACATCAGTTTGTAATGCTCGATGTCGGTCCCGGGGTTGTCCTCGAACCTGTTCCAGTTGAAGGTGTACCGCAGCAGGTTCAGCGGTCTCGGCGTGCCGAGGACCACGACGCCGATCGGGGTGGCCGAACGGTCGTAGACATTGTGCGCGTACCCGGTCCTGAGTTCCGGGATGTACGCGGAGTACTTGTGCGACGTGATGTCCGGCAGGTTGACGTTCCCGATCAGCGGATCGACGAAGAAACCGATGTAGACGCTGTCGAGCGTCCTGGAGCCGGCGTTCACGATCGTGTACTCCATCGGAAGGATCGGCTGACGGAAGAGGTTCTGCCAGGCGTACGATTTCTGCCAGACGCGGATGCCGAGCGGCACATGGCCAGGCACGAGCGGATCGGTGAAGACGTCCGAATAAGCGATCGAGACGTCGCGCTCGGAGACGGCGCCGTAATCCTCATCCACGCCCGGTTCGCCCGCGTCGGCGACGCCGTTTCGTTCGGTGTAGCGGTATTGGTCGTTCTGCCTGGCGTAGTTGCCGTTACGGTCGGGATGGCAGACGTCCCGCAACGCGGGTGAATAGTCGTCATGGGCCGGATCGGGATTCGCCGCGGCGTCGAAGGAACCTTCGCATCCCACCTCGAGCGAATCGGGGATCCCGTCCGAGCCGACGTCGTCCGAAACGCGGCGCCAGTCGCCGTCGTTGTCGTGGCCGTCGATTTCGTCTTCGTCGGTGAGGCCGTCGCCGTCGTCGTCGAAACCGAGCACGTTCGGCGCGCCGGCGTCGTTCACGCCGGTGACGAAGAAGGTGTCGCGCGGGGTCTGGAAACCGTACATCTCGTGCTGGACGCCGGTCTCGCCCCAGTTGTAGGCCTTGGTGACGGCATAGATCTCCGACGGCGCCCCGGACGCCCCCGTGTCGACGATCGCTCCGATCCAGATACCCGCACCGTAGAGGTGCTCGATCCTCGATCCGACCGGGTACTCCATGCCGATGCCGTCGGGCGGCAGGAAATTATTGAACGCCCCCTGGCCGATCGTCCCGTTGGCACCGATCCAGGCCGTCAGGTGAAAGCCCTGCTTGATCTGCAGATCGCCGGCAGCCCGCGTTCCGCTCCCCTTCCCCCGCGGAACCAGCCTCCCCCCGGGATCCGGGCGGTCGCCGGGGCCGCCGGAACCCGGCGCCGCGACGGCCGCCAGGATGGCGGTCAGGACCGCGATACGCCGGTCACACCCCGCCATCGTCGCCCTCGTCACCTTCGTCGGCCGTGGAATCTGCTCCCTCTCCTTCTTTCTCCATCTGCTTCATCATCTCCTCGAACATTTTCTCGAAGTTCAGGTCCACGACCTGCTTCGCATAGCCTTCGGGGGCTTCGAACATCGAATCGGGGACTTTCGTCTTTTCGATTGCGACCACCTCCTCGACCTCGGTCACCTCCCCTTCCTCGCTGCGGACGACCATCAGGGGGAAGAGTTTCATCCCGGCAAGCTCCCTCTCCCAGCGGCTCCGGTCCGTCGCCGATTCCATGCTCATTTCGTCGAACCACTTGACGACGCCTTCGTACATGTTCCCGAGTTTCCCGGTCGCCCAGATTTTCGCGGTCGCCCCGTCCCCCTCGTCGGCGATCCATTCCCCGCACGAATATCCGATCAGAGTCCGGGTCTTCCCGGTCTTCGTGAGGGTGTAGGATCTGGCCGTATCCGTGCGCCTCGCCGTGTCGGCCGACCGGCCCTTGTCCGCGAGGGGTATTTCCATGTATTTCTTCTCCTGATCGATCACGATCCACATGAGATTCTTATCCCCCCGCAGGATGAATTTCCCGCCCTGGCCGGCCGTCCTCCCGGAGGCGTCGATCGTCGCGGCGAACAGTTTCCCCCTGAAATAGACGGTGGAGGCGACGACGCTGGAATCCACGCCGGAGTAGGTGACGGCCCTCATCCTGATGGTGCCTTCGAATTGCGCGTGCGCGGCCGCGGCCGGCAGGACAACCGCCGCAAGGAATAAGAAGAATGATTTCATGGTGTGCTCCATGTTGAGAAGACGCTCGCTGGTTATTTTGCTGCGGGGGGCGGCAGCGTTTTCGCCCTGACCTCCGAGATGAAGGCCCCGTTCTTGTGGGAGGAGTCGCAAAAGGGTTTGTCCTTGCTCAGGCCGCAGCGGCAGAGGGCTACGGCGGTACGGCCGGCGAGGTCGTATTTCCCACCGTCCATGTCATAGATTTCGAAATCTCCCTCGATTCTGAGGCTCCCGTTCGTGCGGACGGTGATTTTCACAGGCGGCATCGATGATCCTTTCTATTTAATAAGCGACATTTTGATGACCCCGACCCGGTCACCGGCCGAAACGCGGCAGTAATAGACCCCGCTCGGACGACCGCCGGCATTCCACTCCAGCCGGTGGATCCCCGGGCCGCGGCGACCCTCCCCGAGGCGCCCGATCCTCCTCCCGTGCACGTCGAAAATGTCGGCGCGGACTTCCGCGGCCTGCGACAGCCCGACCGTGATGACCGTGGTAGAATTGAAGGGATTGGGAAAATTCTGAGCGAGACGAAACGCCCGCGGCCCCGTTGACCCGTCAGCGGCCCCCGTGCCGCCGTCGTTCCGGTAATAGACGAGGCCTCCCTTCGAGGTCCCCACGAGCATGTCATCGTCGCCGTCGCCGTCCAGGTCGCCGAAGGCCAGGGCCGGCTCGTACGGCACGCCGGGACCGTAACGGTCGTCCTCCAGGACAAAGGGCGGATCGGCCGGCGTTCCGGTGTTCCGGTAGTAGTAGATCCTGCTCCGTCCGCCGGGGACGGTATCGCCCGAGGCGGGGGTCACGAAGAGATCGGTGGACCTGGTGGAGAGGTTGAACCGGAATTCCGGCCTGGCACTGTTTCCGAAATCGGTCCCGAGGTAGAAGTCTGTTTCCAGCTGGGGAACGAAGCTTGCGGAATCGGCGATATTCCTGAAAAAACTCAGCGTTCCGTTACCCTTGCCGACGATCATGTCAAGGTCCCCGTCGCCATCGACGTCGCCGACGGACGGGACGGCGTACTGGCCGGTGAGGATGGTATCCGCCGGGACGAAGCCGCCGGGGCCATCGTTCATGAAGACGATCACCCTTCCGTCGAACCTGCCGAGGAGGAGGTCCGGATCGTCGTCCGAGTCCAGGTCGCCGAAGGCGGGGGCATACGAATAATTCCCGGAGATCCCGGCGAATGCCGTGTCGGCGAGGCGGTAGACGGGGGAAAGCGTGCTGCCGTCGTTCCTGAAGTGCCAGAGCTGTCCGTCGTTGTTTCCAATAAGAAGGTCGAGGTCGAGATCGCTGTCCAGGTCGGCGAGCGCCGGCTTCGCGTTTTGACCGACGTCGAGCGTGGCGAGGTAATCCTTCGTGACGAACCGGTACTGCGGGACTCCTGCCGATCCCGTATTCTCGTAGTGCCAGAACGAGTGCCGCGTCCTGGAGTTCAACACGCCGACGAAGAGGTCCCGGTCGCCATCGGCGTCGATATCAGTGAAACTGGCCTGGTTGAAGCCCGCGGTGGAAAGCGAACCGTCCGGCGGAAAATAATTCGATTCGCATTGCAGGACCGGTTCTCCCGGTGTGCCGCTGTTTTTAAGATAGAACAGGCTGTGCGAGAAAAAATCGCCGTAGAAGAGGTCGAGGGTCCCGTCGCCGTCAAGATCATCCAGCGCGACCGCTCCCATGCCATGGGCGGGATATTCCCCGGCGAAGGCCAGAAGCGCCCCCTTCGTGCAGGTATCGCTCGTGATGGTGATGTCGCCGAAACGGTTCGAGACGAGGGCATACTCCGGTTGACCGGCCCCGCCGGCATTCCGGTAATAATTGAATGACCCGTCGGCGGAGTTGCTCGAGAGAAAATCGGGGAGAGTGTCCCCGTCGAAATCGCCGAAACCGGGCAGGCTGCCGAAGCCCGCGAAGACCGGGACGCCGGCGGTGTCGGACAGTTCTGCGATAGAAACGGTCCACACCGGGTCGTGCATGGTGTTGTCGTTCCGCCAGACCCGCACCCCGTTCGACCCATTGTCGGTGAGCAGGTCCATGGTCCCGTCGGCATCGTAGTCGACAAACCGGAACCAGAAACTGAACTCCGCCCCCGCCAGTCCCCCCTCCGGTTCAAGCGCGAACAGGGGCGAAGCGGAATCGCCTTCGTTCCGGAAAAAGGAGCGTTCCGCATAATAGTCGCTGTCGAAAATGAACAGGTCGAGGTCCCCGTCGGCGTCGATGTCGACGAACTGCTGCATCGGGGCGTTCAATCCGCCGCTGAGCGGTTCGTGATAGGCGACCGAGTCGCGGTAAAATGCGATGCCCGCGAGGTCCCTGACGTACGCCTGGGCACGGCAATATGACCCGCAGGCGAGAAACAGGGCGGCGGGGAGAAGGAGCCTACGCATGGAGGACGGATGAAGGTTCGGTCCGGTCCTGGAGCGGCTGCCGGAATCGCTCGATGGTCGCCCCCGAGAGCGCCATGGCGGTTAACATCGGAATGTCGAGCTTCTCTTCCTGATCCCGGACCCGGTCCGGGTCCGCCCAGGTCTGGGGGCTTCGGGGAGCCAGGAAGGAGCAGCAGTCGTCGGACGGTTCGCTCGAGATGTCGTGCGTCCCGATCAGCCTCGCGGTGGCGATCGTCTCCTCCTTGTCGGCGCCCGAGAGCGGGCGGAGGACGGGAATGGCGGCGGCCGAGCCGATCACCCGGATGTTCCTGAGCGTCTGGGATGCGACCTGTCCGACGGCCTCCCCCGTTACCAGCCCCTCTGCCTTCTCCCTCCCGGCGATCTTCTCCGCGATCCTCAGCATCATCCGGCGATAGAGGATGATCCTGAGGGAAGGCTCGGTCCTGAGCACGATGTCGTTCTGAACGTCCGCGAACGGGACGATGTACAGTTTCGAGCGGAACTGGTACGCCGTGAGGATCCTCACGATGTCGCGGACCTGCTCGACCGATTGCTCGCCGGTGTACGGCATGCTGTGGAAATGGACGAACACCACGCTGCATCCCCGCTTCATCATCTGCCAGCAGGCGACCGGCGAATCGAATCCGGCCGAGAGGAGTCCCACGACCCGCCCGCTCACGCCCGACGGCAGGCCTCCCGCGCCGCGTATCTTCCGGGAATACACGTAGGCCGCGCCGTCGGCAAGTTCGATCGACACGGTGGCGTCGGGCCGGGTGAGATTCGCGCGCACCCCGAAGCGCGCGCAGAGGTGGGCCCCGACCCGGGCGTTCGTCTCCATGGAGGTGAGGGGGAAGCGTTTGTCGACCCTCCGGGTGTCGACCCGGATGGTCTGGAACTCAACGTTCGCGAGGGCGCCCTCAGCCGCCGCGCAGATCGCGTCGGGATCCTGATCGACGCGGACGCCCGGGCAGATGTTCGCGAGCCCGAACACCCGGCGGAGCGCCCCGGTCAGCTCGTCCCCGGTGCCGGCCGATTCAGGGGTGAGGATGAACTTGCCGTATCCGCCCCGGACGGTGCATTGCGCTCCGACGGCTGCTGCTGCCGCCCGGACGTTCCTCATGAGCGTTCGTTCGAAGTATTTCCGGTTCTCCCCCTTGAGGACGATCTCGTGGTGGTGGAGAACGATCACGGAATGCATGCTTAAAAGATATGATTTATAGGAGGGAAAACCAAAAAAAGGGCCCGGGAAGCCCGCCGGCGCACGGTCAGGAAGCGGCGCCCCCGGCGGCCCGGTGCAGGAGCGTCACCGGGTGGAGCACTTCCACGGCGGCGCCCGCTTCCCTGAGTCCCTTTTCGATCTGGAGGTGACACCCCGGATTCCCGGTCACGACGATATGCGCCCCGGTGGCGACGATCGCGGCGACTTTGCGGCGGAGCAGTTCGTCCGAATCGTCGGGGCGGACGATGTTATAGATGCCGGCGCTGCCGCAGCAGCGCGACGCATCGCGGAGTTCAACGAACCTTACCCCCGGAATCGAGGCGATCAGGGAGCGGGGCTGCCTCGAAATCCCCTGCGCGTGAACCAGATGACACGGTTCGTGGTACGTGACGCATTCCGGGATCCCCCCCTCCCCCGCGCCCGCGCCGCACCCTTCGAGGAACTCGGAAACGTCGGCGACCTTCGCTGAAAATTCGCCCGCCCGGGCGGACATGCCGGGGTCGTCCATGAAGAGCCGGCCGTATCCCTTCATGAAGGCGCCGCAGCCCGCCGCG
>DATDQD010000016.1:0-7764 GCA_035292425.1 Bacteroidota bacterium | reverse complement strand
TTCGAGGTCCGTCTGCCGGCCGATGACCGGGTGACCATTGCGGTGTACGACCTTCTCGGGAGGGAAGTGCGTACCCTCGCGGACGGGCCGAAGGCCGCCGGCGTCTATACCGTGGAATGGGACGGGCGGGACATGAACGGTCTCCCCGCGCCCAGCGGGGTGTATCTCGTGAGGATGAAGGCGGGTGATTATTCAGCGGCCCGAAAGATCGTTCTGATGAAGTAACATTCCCCCCGGAGTCAACCTGCCGCGCGGCGTCTCCCTCCCCGGCGGCCGTTCGCTGCTTTTCCCCCGCCGGGCAGGAGATTCCTGAGGTAGGCCCCCGTATACGACCCGTTTGTCGCCGCGACTCCCTCCGGCGGACCCTCCGCCACGATCCTTCCCCCCTCGTCTCCGCCCTCGGGGCCCATATCCACGATCCAGTCCGCGGTCTTGATGACGTCGAGGTTGTGCTCGATGACGATCACGGTGTTCCCCTTGTCGACCAGTTTATTCAGCACGCCGAGGAGGAGCCGGATATCCTCGAAATGCAGCCCGGTCGTCGGCTCGTCCAGGAGGTAGAGGGTCTTCCCGGTCCCCGGTTTCGAAAGTTCCGCCGACAGCTTCACCCGCTGCGCCTCCCCGCCCGACAGGGTCGTGGCCTGCTGGCCCAGGCGGATGTAGCCGAGGCCGACGTCGTGGAGCGTCTCCAGTTTCCGGTGGAGGCGGGGGACGTCCCTGAAAAACCCCGCGCCTTCTTCGACCGTCATTTCGAGCACATCGGAGATCGATTTCCCCTTGTAGAGGACGTCAAGCGTTTCCCGCGTGTAGCGCATTCCCTTGCACGCCTCGCAGAGCACGTAGACGTCGGGGAGGAAGTTCATCTCGATCTTCCTGACGCCGTCCCCCTCGCACTCCTCGCACCGCCCGCCCTTCACGTTGAAACTGAACCGTCCCGGCTTGTATCCGCGGATTTTCGATTCGGGGAGCTGCACGAACAGGTCCCGGATCAGCGTGAAGAGCCCCGTGTAGGTCGCGGGGTTCGATCTCGGCGTCCTCCCGATCGGCGACTGGTCGATGTCGATCACCTTGTCGAGGTGTTCAAGCCCCTTCACCGTGTCGTACGGCAGGGGGACGTCCTTCGCCCTGAAAAATTTCCTGGCGAGGATCCTGTAGAGCGTTTCGGTGATCAGCGACGATTTACCGGAGCCGCTGACCCCGGTGACGCAGACGAAGGCCCCGAGGGGGATCCTGAGGTCGGGGGACCTGAGGTTGTGCCCGTTCGCCCCCTTCAGCACGATCGATTTCCCGTTCCCTCTCCGGCGCGCGGCGGGGATGGCGATGTCGCGGGCGCCCATCAGGTACTGGGCGGTCAGCGAGACCTCTCCGGCGGCCCGCATGATCTCCGCCGGCGTGCCGCACGCGACCAGCCGCCCCCCGTGCTCCCCCGCGCCCGGCCCGAGGTCGACGATGTAGTCGGCGCTCTCGATCATCTCCCGGTCGTGCTCCACGACGATCACCGTGTTGCCTAGGTCCCGGAGCCCCTTGAGGGAATCGATCAGCTTGATGTTGTCGCGCTGGTGGAGGCCGATGCTCGGCTCGTCGAGGATGTAGAGCACCCCCACCAGCTGCGAGCCGATCTGCGTGGCGAGCCGGATCCTCTGCGTTTCGCCCCCCGAGAGGGTCCTGGCGGAGCGGTCGAGCGTGAGATACTCCAGCCCCACGTTCATCAGGAACCCGAGCCTCTGCCTGATTTCCTTCAGGACCTGTTCGGCGATCACCCGCTGGCGTTCGGTCAGCGCGATCTCCCGGAAAAACTCCACCGCCTGGCGGATCGATAAATTCACCACCTCCCGGATCGTGGTCAGACGCCCCGTGCCGGCGTCCACGAGCCTGACGGCCAGGCTTTCTCTCCTCAGCCTCCCGCCGCCGCAGCCGGCGCACGGAATCGTGTTCATGAACGATTCCACCCACCGCCGCACGCCTTCGGAGGAGGTCTCGTCGAAAAACCGCTTCAGCGTCTTCATCACCCCTCCATACTTCTGGCGGTATTTCACCACGCGGCCAGAAGAGTAGGTGTAGGGAATTTCATATTTCTCGTCCCCTCCGCCGTAGAGGAGAATGTCGAGCGCCTCTTTCGGCAGATCGCCCACCGGCGTTTCGAGGGGGATACCATGTTTGGCCGCGACGGCCTTTACCTGGTGCCAGAACCAGGTGTCGCGCGGCTTGCCGAGGGGGGCGACCCCTTCTTTATTCAGGGACAGCGTTTTATCGGGGATGATCAGGCGGATGTCAAACTCCTTCGTCTCGCCCAGGCCGGCGCAGGCCGGACACGATCCGTAGGGGGAATTGAACGAAAAGGAATTCGGCGCGGGATCGTCGTAGCTGATCCCGCACTCGAGGCAGGCGAAATGCCGGCTGAAGAGCTGGTCGGTGGTTCCGGCTCCCGGGCCGGAAGTGATGATCACCGTCCCTGAACCCATCGAAAGGGCCGTTTCTATTGAATCGGTGATCCGGCTCCTCGCGGACGACTTCACCGCGATGCGGTCCACCACGATCTCGATGTCGTGGACCCTGTACCTGTCCGCTTTGAGCCCCTTCTTGATTTCGGCGACCTCACCGTCGATCCTCACCCGGAGGAAGCCGTCCTTCTGAATTCTTTCAAAAAGCTCCCGGTAGTGGCCCTTTCTCCCCTTCACGACCGGCGCGAGGATCTGTATGTTCGTCCCGTCCGGGAGGCCCATCACGGCGTCCATGATCTGGTCCACCGACTGTTTCCTGACCGGCTTCCCGCAATCGCAGCAGTGCTGGACTCCCACCCTGGCGAAGAGCAGGCGGAGGTAGTCGTAGATCTCGGTGACCGTACCGACGGTGGACCGGGGGTTATGGGAGACGGACTTCTGCTCGATGGAAATGGAGGGGCTGAGGCCGTCGATGTAGTCCACGTCGGGGCGCTCCATCAGCCCCAGGAACTGCCTGGCGTAGGCCGAGAGGCTTTCCACGTAACGTCTCTGCCCCTCCGCGTAGATGGTGTCGAAGGCGAGGCTGGACTTCCCCGATCCGGAGAGGCCGGTCACGACGATGAGCCGGTCGCGCGGCATCTCCACGTCGATGTTTTTCAGGTTGTGGACGCGGGCGCCCCGGACGACGAGCCTGTCATCTGATACAGGCGACCCGGGCGGTACGTGTGTTACGTGCGTTACGGGCATTACAGTAGATGATTGCGATTTGCGCAAAACCGGTTGACCGGGCCAATGGGATGATGAAAAAACGATCCAGAAAAGAAATAATAACGATCGACGGGAGAAAATGCAAGGGTCGGGGGCTCAACGGGTCCCCGCCGGGGGGCCGGCCCCCGGCGGATGGACCCTCTCAAGGTTAATCCGGCCCCGTCGTGAAGGAAAAGACATGCGGCGCGCCCAGGGGCTGGCCTCGTCTGGTTTTCAGCGATGTCCCCACCGTCACCGTGTACCCGGTGTTGGGACTCAATCCGGAGTAGGGCAGGATCTGGATATCCGAGCACCAATTACAGGCCGATATCGATATCGCCGCCGTTGGGGTGATCTGCACCGCCCCGGCAACGCTCGCCGGGTCGAGCGGGGCGTTCGTCCGCACCGTCATATAATTGAAGCGGGGCACGCCGGTCTGCCCATCGACCGGGAACGTCGAGA
The DNA here is from genome assembly GCA_035292425.1 of Bacteroidota bacterium. Classification (GTDB taxonomy): domain Bacteria; phylum Bacteroidota; class Ignavibacteria; order UBA10030; family SZUA-254; genus SZUA-254. The sequence goes on along the minus strand of DATDQD010000016.1, from coordinate 4,114 downwards.
GGACCGTAAACGACGCGGTCGTAAATGAATATTCGTAGCCGCCGGAAAGCAGATCGCCCGACAAGGAGCGCAGCGTGGAATCGATACGCACGGTATAGGTCGTGGACGCGAGGAGGCCATTCACCGGCGAGAAATCGATATTCGATGTGCCGTAGTAGATGCTGAACAGATCGCCCGGCGTCGGGGGAGTAAGGTGAAACGCCGCCCTGATCGTCGAAGTGTCGAGCGGGACCGTAAAATATGCGAGCACCCTCGTCGTGAGAGGCACGTCCGCCGCGCCGGGCCGCGGGTACGCCGCCGAGACGCGGAAAGCCACGGTCGTAAACCTCGAGACGAAAGGCGCCGGGATCCTGTTCCCCTCGGCGTCTTCCGCGGAGCCATCCACGCTCACCGTATACCGCGTGGATGTGCTGAAATTTCTCGCTGGGGAGAAGTAGATGAACGTGGAATCCCACCCCATCCACCAGATCCCCGGGATTTCGGGCCGGATCGACAGGTGGGGCATGATCGTATTCCGCACCCTGCTGTTGAAATTCACGCTGACGCTGATCGCGGTCGGGACGTCGGCGGTACCGTCCTTCGGCGAGACGCTCACCACGCGGAAATTGGGCTCGGGCACGAACGTGGCGCTGAAGGCCGGCTTCAGGAGGTTCCCATTGATGTCCCTCGCGGTGGAATCGACGCCCATCGTATATGTCGTCCCGATCCTGAAACGGAAATCATACCTGTTCCCGAGCGAATCCACGGGATTGAGGATGAAGACGTCTCCCCCCACCGAGAGGATAAAGCTCGAATCCACATGGATGTCCCCCCAGGGGGAGGAGAGCCGCACGGCCCGCCGCACCGATGAAACGTCCATGAACTTGTTGAAGCGTACCTGGAACTGCGAATACCAGGAGCACCACTCCCAGCCGCAATAAAACTGGTACAGGTCCGGGTACGGGCCTACCGACGAATCCTGCGGGTAGGTGTAGATGACTTCCGGCATGATGGCGGGATCGCTCAGGGATCCGAGACCGGGGCCGGGCGGGCCCACGGGGCCTTCGCAGGAGAGCGCCGCGATTGCACAGATGAGGATTACTGCGATTTTCATATGACCTCCTTCGTATTCAGAAATTCGGACATGGCCCCGTCAGGGGGCGGTCCGGAACGAAAACACGAGCGGTGACTTGATTGCGTACCCGTGCGCCGACCGGAATCCTGTGGTGATCGAAACGGTATAACGGGTCCCGGGCGCGAGGAGCCAGGACGGGTGGAATCCGAACTGTACCGGGTACGTATCCCAAAATTCGAACCAACCCTCCACTGCGCTCCCTGCCGAATCCGTCATCGCGAACGACGAGCGGACCGAAACGGTATCGACGGCGTCGTTGCAGTAGACCATGACGTGGTAATTCACCGGGACGTTCACGACCCCGTCCGGCGGGGAATACTGGAGAACCCTGAACGGCGCCGTCCTGAAGGTCGAAGTGAACGGCGCGAGGAGACGTCCACCTCCTTCGGCGGCGAGGGTCGTGTCGATCCGGATCGTGTATGTCGTTTCCGGGATCCAGCCGTTCGCGGGCACGAACCTGACCTGGTATCGGTCGCTGGTGAAGCTTCCGGGCGCGGGCGGATCGAATCTGAACGCGCCGGCCAGAGATCCGGTGTCGATCGTGCCGGTGAATCCCACCGTCAGGGGATAGGAAGGGGCGACATCCGTCCGCCCGTCCGGGGGCAGGACGGATGTGACCGCAAGCCTCCTCGTCGTGAACGAAAACCGGTACTGTTCGCCGAGCGCGTGTCCCGTGACCGAGCGAAGCGTCGAGTCGACCGTCACGCGGACCGTGACACCCATCCCGTACTGGCGGCCCGGGACGAACACGATCGTGTTCGTGCCGGAGTAGAGCACGAAACTCCCCGGCACCGGCGGGTCGAGGATGAACGCACCCGGTACGCTCGCCGTGTCGACAGGCTGATTCATCGTCACCCTGATCAGGGTCCACGAATGCTCGTCGGTCGAACCGTCCGGCGGTTCGGTGTACTCCACCGCGAATCGGGGAAGCGGGCCGGTCGTAAACCTGCTCAGGAACCCGCCGGCCAGCCGCGAGCCCGCGGCGGACATGAGCGTCGAATCGATCGTGACGAGGTAGGTCGTCGACGGTTCGAGCGGTTTCCGCGGGTATACAATGACACCCAGGCCGTCGTACGAGTAGAATCCATATCCCAGGGGTGGCGTGAAGGCCAGGGCCCTCCGCAGCGTTGCGGTGTCGATCGGCTCCGAGAACCCTATCTGGATATTCGTGAAGTGTGATACGTTCATAGCCCCGTTTTCGGGATAGATACCGGTCACGGTGAACGGCGCCGACGTGAAGGACCAGCGGAACGGCGCGGAGAGACGGTGCCCGGCGACATCCGCGGCCGTCGAGTCGACCGTGACCGTGTAGGTCGTCGAACCGCGAAGCTGGATGGTTGTCTGAATCCAGTTCGAATTCCACCAGACGAACCAGGCGGGTTCCGGCACCGGAGGCGCGATGCGTACGGCGCCAAGGACGGACGAGTCGACCCTCCCGTTGAACGTGATCCGAAGCGTCGCCCAGTGGTCGCCCAACGAGGCCCCGTCCGGGGGCGTCGTCCGAACGACCCGGAAGTGCGGTTCAGGCGTAAAGGCGAGCGCGAACGGAGCGGCGAGCTGGTTGCCGTTCACGTCCTGCGCCGTCGAATCGACCGTAAGCGTATACCGCTCGCCGATCGCGAGGAACCCCCTGAGGACGTATCCGTTGGAGTCGACGGGGTGGACGATAAAGATATCGCCGCCGATGGACGCGATGTTCCCCGGCGCGACCCCCGCGTTGCCGTGCGATGCGGAAACACGCACCGCCCGGCGGACCGACGGGACATCCATGATTTTATTGAACCGGAGCTGGAACGCCGGACGCTCGACGCAATCATACCCGTAGTCGCCGCAATCGACCCGGTACAGCTCCGTGAACGGCCACTCTCCCCCCGCGGGAGGGTATGAATAGACGACGCGGGGCATGATCGACGGATCGGTCAGCGAACCGGGTCCGGCGCCCCGGGGGCCGGTGGGCCCTTCGCATCCCGCGAGTGCGAGAAGACCGGCCGCGAGTATCGCGAGCGGAGTGAATACCCGCATCACAAACGCGACGTAACACCCCCGCGCCCCATATCGAAGGATCGGTTTCATTCGAGCGGAGCCGTCCTGAACGAGAAGGTAAAAGGCGTCGAGAGCCGGATCCCGGCTTTGGTCTGCAGGGTCGTATCGATCGTTAGCGTATATTGCGTCGAAGGCGCGAGCAGTTCCGCAGGCGCAACCGTAAAGTATCTGCCGTTGCTGCCCATCAGCGTATTCAGGGGTACGGCGGGCACGATGCGGACCGAACCGGGAATCGAGGACTCCCGGAGCGGCCCATTTGCGCCTACACTGATATAAGGGAATCTCGAGACGCCGTTCGGCCAGTAGCCGTCAATACTGGCTGTGACCCGAAATCGGGCCGTCGTGAATGTCGATCGTACGGGTTCCGCCAGCCGCGAGCCCGAGAACGACCGCAGGTTCGTATCGAACGTGACCGTGTACATCGTCAACTCATCCCAGCCGGAGTCGGGTTCGATCAAGAGATGATCCGGGCGGCTGGATGGGAAAACTCTCAGCGTATGGACTGTCGGCGGTTCAATCGAGAGGGCCGCCCTGATGGACGCCGTGTCGAGGGGCATCGTGAAATAGATGCTCAACGCGGAATAGAGAGATACTCCCTGTGAACTATCAACGGGATAGAAATCCAATATCCCGAATCCACCCGTCGTGAAGCTCGACCTGAAGGTCTCGCGGGAACGGTTCCCCGCCGTGTCCGGCGCGCCGCTGTCGAACAGAACCGTGTACGTTGTCAGCCCCGACCACGATGTCCCGGGAGAGATGTAGATTTGATGTGCCTGGTAGGAGTAAAATTGAACGTTGAATTCCGCCTTCGGCTCGATCCGTAGATACGGGGTGATCGACGAGTCGACGCCGCTGTTGAATTCAAACGAGAGCCAGGCGGTCGGACCGACCCCGACGGCGCCGTCCTCCGGCCAGAACCCGCGCACCCGGAAATAGGGCTCCGGGACGAAGGTCGTC
>DATDQD010000015.1:0-7879 GCA_035292425.1 Bacteroidota bacterium | reverse complement strand
ATGCTCCCTGATATCGTAGATCGTGCAGACGTTGGGATGGTTGAGGGCGGCCGCGGCTTTCGCCTCCTGGGTGAATCGGGCGATGTCGTGTTCGGACGGATTGACGTGCGAGGGGAGGAATTTCAGCGCAACGGGACGGTCGAGCCTGGTGTCACGGGCCAGGTACACCACGCCCATGCCGCCGCGACCCAGTTCTCCCGATATTTCATACTGTAAGAACGTCTTTCCTGTCATTTGGACGACATGGAAATTGAGAAAAATGATGGGTCTGCCTTGATTTATGAATAATTGGCAGAATTTAATATAAAATTTTCCGCCGGTTAATGCATCAGATTTAATCGTTTTAAATAAAATGGCTCTAAATGGATGGCAAATGAGGTATCCGGTATCAGTTATTTCGGAGGGTTACCGCTCGAATCCTGCCGCGCTTAAAATATTCTGAAATTCCTGATTATGGCGGAGGTACTTCAGGGTGGGACTGACCTTCTTATACACGACGGCGACCGACTGTTCACGAATCGCACGCCCGAACCACCGAATGTCCGCGGCTGCCGGCCTCCAACCCTGCTTCTGTTCCGTCCGCCCCGCCGGTCCAACCACCGGGGGGAGTCATCCCGTAGTACGGGAAGACTCCCCCGCCGAGTTTCTGCCGGTTATCGGACGAGAATCATTTTCTTCACGTCGCGGAATTTCACCGACGGGTCGGACACGCTCGCCGCCTCCATCCGGTAGAAATAGACGCCGCTCGGCAGCGAGAGCCCGTGCCTGTTGAGGGCGCTCCATTCCAGCGTCTTTCTCCCCGGGTCCTCCGGACCGTCGACGAGCGTGGCCACCTCCTGTCCGAGGACGTTGTATATCGTCAGCCGCACCCACGCTGCCGCCGGAACGTCGTAGCGGACCATCGTGGTCGGGTTGAAAGGATTCGGATAATTCTGCGCGAGCGCGAAGGCCTTCGGGAGCTGCTCCTCCTCTTCCCCGACGCCGACGGTGATCATCGTCGTCGCTTCGGGGGAGGACTTGAACCCCTCGACGTTTCCGGCGGTGTCGGTGGAGACACTGAAGAAGCTGTACTGGCTCGAATCATTCCCAGTGAAGACGGCGATGGTATCGGTCACGTTCGTCAACCACGCCGCGTATGGCCCGCCGTTGACGGACGAGTAAATCGTATAGTGCCTCATCCCCGAACCTGCCGAATCCTCCACGCCCCCCCAGTGAACCGGGAACGAAGTGATGTCGATGGTCGGTGGCAGCGGGCGGACCGAACTGACCGGGGGGACCGCGTCCACCAGGTTGAACACCGGCGGCGTATCGATCGGATCGTTCTGGTCGAACACGATGGTCGCCTTCGCGTGGATCGTGTCGCGCGTCCTTGCCGACGGATGCGGACGTACGGTGTAGGTCACGAATCCCTGGCCACTGCCGGAAGTGTCGTTCACCGGCAGAAGTCCCGCGAAGGGATCGGCCGGGGCGTCGCCCGTGACCGGGTCGATCGAATTCAGCGTCCAGGAGATACGGCCGTTGACGATGTCGATTCCCGCGGTGACGTCCACGAAGATCCCCATCGAATCCCGAAGGTCGAGACGATCGGTGTACGTCGAGACGTTGACCGGGACCTGGAACACGTGCCTGCCGAAACCGAACGAACTGAGGCGAATGCTGCGGATGTCGGCGGTCGTGTCGAGCTGCTGCGTTACCGTCACCCGCCTTGCGGGGACGATGGCCTTGAGCGAATCGTTCTCGAACCGTATCGTGTAGGGCAGGGTTTGCTGCCGGGCCACCCATCGTTCGTCTCCCTCGCCGTCAGGGCCTGTGATGTCATTTGGATCGTAGGAGAACGCCACATATCTGCACAGAAATTCCTTCGCGATGCAGGTTATGCCCGACGCGATGCCGATGCAGCCGATGTAGTTGAGGTCGCCGAAATCGAATCCGAGACAACTCGTGGCGACGCCGAAACCGCACAGGGCGAACGAGAACGGGGGAGGTATGAATGGAAGATCAATGAAACAGTCGATGATGGCAGCCGGACAGGCGATGAAGTTGAAAAAGGCCACGCAGTTCGGGTCGGGCACCATCAGGGGGGATTGAAGACGCGGAACGATGATCGGAGCCGGGGATTGCGAACCGCCGCTCCACGGACCGGTCGCAGCCCTCGCTATGTTTTCAAGACCAACCGCCGGGACGTCGGCGGAATCGAGCAGCCCCATCGCGACATACCCCTGGAGGGCGTACTGGGCGAAGGCCACCGGATCATTCGCTCTCGCGAGGTATTCAGGATCGGCTCCCGTACCCTGACCGAGGATCTGGGCGCGATACGCCTCGACCTGCGCAAGTTGAATCTCGAGGAACGCCTCCTTCGTCGCGGTCCTGGTGGTGACGAACATCGGGAAATTCGTGCCTACGGTGTATGCGGGGTTCCTGAAGGTCACGCGGGCATTATAGGCTTCGCCCGGTGCGAGATCACGGCCGATGAGCGGCACGAAACGCGCGCTGGCGTTCTCGATCCAATCCTCCACCGTTTCTCCCTCGGGGATGAGCGAATCCGGAACGAGCATGCTCCGTGTGAGCAACCTCTCGTGATCCGGTACGACCTCGATTTCAGTCCCTGCCGGCGAGGCGATCAGGGCGGCGAAATACGGGATATCGACATTCGACGTATTCGCGAAGCGCAGGCCGTAGGTTTCCTTCCGCCCTACAAGGAGCACCCTTGGAATGTTTTTCCCGATGCTGATCGCGGGATCGCGCATCGGATCCACGCGGAACGCGGCCGTGAGTCTGGCGGTGGAAAGGTCCTGGTTCTCGACCTCCACGTCGTATGTGCCGAGCGGCACCGCCCTCAGATCCCAGCGGACGAGCATTTCCATCGTGCTCCTGAACACCCGGAGCTCTGCCTCCGCCACCCGCTGGCTACCATTGTAGAGGAAGATGCGCGATGTCTCCCTGAAGCCCGCACCCAGGATCGTCCCGGTGACGAATCCTCCCGAGCCCCCGTCGCCGGGAGTCACTGAGCCGATCGCAAAGCCGAGCGTCTCGGCGAGGACGGAGTAGGTTTCGGTCACCACTTGGCTCGGATCGATGATCGACCTCATCAGCAGGTAGTAGACACCCGCCTGAGTGGAGGGAACAAAGAGTTCCCGCTCCGTGGAAGTGGGATCCGACGTCCGGTGGTCGTAGCTGTTTCCCGTGGGCATACGGCCATAGGCCGAAAACAGGTCGATCGACGGATATGCGACGCTGCTGGTCGCCGTGATGCGCAGGTCGAGGTTGGCCGGAACCACCACCTTATAGCGCCGCGGCGAGGCGGAGGAGATGCTCCCCGTATCCACTACGCCCAGCGTCAGGATGGGCACGTCCACGTTCACGGTGGAGGCTGACGGCGCCCGGTTATTGGCGTTATCGCTTTCGCGGATGTTGTTCCTGACGTCCGTCCTGACGATGACATAGTAATCCCCGGGGAAAAGACCGGGGGTTTCATCGACGACCGACGCGGTGGAATCAGCAAGAGCCGCGGACGCGAGGTTCGCCCGGAGGACCGCCCTGGAGGCGGCTCCCGGCGCGAGGTTGATGTCCCTTGTGTTCGTGCCGAGGAGCAGGTCGGAGATGTCCCACACCGAATCGGACGAAAAATAGACCGCATCGGTGAGACGACCGGTCGCAGGATTCACCCCCTGGTTCCGGATCGTCCACTCGATCGTAATGTCTTCCCCGACGACGCCCGACGGCGGGGCCACGATCGCGCTCACGACAAGATCCGCGGGCGGAGACAGCGAAACGGTCAGGATCGGGCCCGCGGTATTATTAGCTTCGGAGTTGTGTTCGTAGATTTCATTCCGGCTGTCGACCTTCGCCAGGATGTAATATGTTCCCGAGGCGTACTCCGGGACGACGACACTGTGGGAGTCCGAATACGTTTCACCGTTGCCGAGGGGGCCGTTGCGCTCGACAGTCGCGAGGCGGATGTCGCCGTAGTCGACGACGGCGTCGGGGGAGAGATAGACACCGTCAAACCATCTTTTTCCGGTCGGAATATCCGCCCCCGCATTGTCCACCGTCGAGGTGATGACGATCGGTTGGCCGGCCTGGCCGGCCGGCGGCGCTCCAACGAAGACCATCCGCATATCGGGCGAAGGAGAAAGGGAAATTGTAATCTGACCGGGGCTCCTGCGTTTATTGTTTGCGATGTTGGCGTCGCTGACGGCCGATGCGCTGTCGGTGCGGACAAAGAGATAAAAGTTTCCGGAGAGGCCCTCCGGCAGCGCCGGCGAGGTCGTCCGGGTGTAGCTTCCCCCGGCCGGAAGGGGCAACGACCGATCGAATCTTCCGAGGCGTATATCCGAGCCATAATCGAGGCTCGTATCCGACGAAAGATAGACCACATCGGACCAGGATCCGGCCAGTGTCGCTCCGGCGCCGATATTCGATATCGTAAATTCCATCGGAAACTGCGTTCCGGACGCGCCTGCGGCCCCCGAGCTCAGGGAGACCACCGAGAGATCCACCGGCGGGTACGCCGTGATCGTGATCGGTCCGCCCTCCCGCACGTTGTTCGCCTCATCGCTATGTTCGTACACCGTATTGAGGCGATCGGTGATCACGTGTATATAATAGCCCCCTCCCGCGAGATCCGGGGGAATCCTGACCTGTGTCTGGGCGGAATATGATTCCGACGCAGCGAGTGACCGGTTCTGACCCACGCCCGCGAGGACTTTCGATGATGACGAATCGAATATGTCGGTGGTCGAAAGGTAGAGACTGTCCGTCCAGAAGCCTGAAGGGATTCCGGCAGATCCGGCGTTCTCGACCATCCAATTCACGGTGACGAGATCGTTAGCGCCGGCGTTGCCCGGAACGCTGATTGATGTGAGGCGCAGATCGGGCCAGGGGCTCAGGGAAATTACCGTCGGCGCGGCGGCAACGAGGATGTTGTTCGATTCAAAGGTGTACTCGAACACTTCCTTCTTCCAGTCGGTTTCGACGAAGACGTAGTACGGCCCGCTCGCCCCGTTCGGGAGCGTGACGCTGGCCTGACGGGTATATAAAGAATCGCGCGCGAGCCCCCGGAGATTTGAAAATGTACCCAGGACGGTAACGGAATCGGGATCATACACCGCGTTTCGCCCGATCAATACCCGGTCTCTCCAATTTGCAAACGCATCCGCCGATCCCTGGTTCACCACGGTCCATTGCACGGACGCTCCCGCGCCGGAACTTCCCGTGCCCGGTGCAATCACGCCGGTGACGACGAGGTCCGGCGGGGGCGAGAGACTCACCTCGATGTCTGACCGCCGCGAATTGTTGTCCTCGAATCCATACTCGAAGACGATGTTCGTAATATCGGTGAAGACGAAAATGTATCGCGGGCCGGAAGCGGTATCGGGGAGCCTGACATTGTGCGACACCGTGTACGATGACTCCGGCTGGAGGGCCTGGGTGCGCTGAATTGTCAGGAGTCTTTTCGCGGTCGTTGTGCCGAATATGGAGTCGGTCGAAATAAAGGCCGCGTCGTACCACTGCGACGATGTGGTCGTGTTCGGCCCGTAGTTCTTCACGGTATAGAGCAGCGGCACGTCTTGTCCCGAAAATCCCGATGCCGGGACCGAAACCACGTCCACCCGGAGGTCGGGGGGAGGCGTCAACGTAACGGGCAGATCCCTGATGAAGATATTATTCCCCTCGTTCGTTTCGGCCTGCGTATATCCTCCATCGGTGACGGCGATCAGCCGATAGGTGCCGAATAAACCACGGGGAATGACAAACGTCCGGCTGTTCGAGTAGCTTTCCCCCGCCCCAAGGGCGGTCGGATTTTGCGCCTCGCCGAGATAGGCGTCACCGCCCGGAATCAAGACCGAGTCGAGTGAAAGATAGAACCGGTCCCCCCAGGCGGGCGACGTGGTTCCCACCACGCCCGTGTTGGTCACCGTCCACCCCACTTCAATCGCCTGTCCGGAGAATGCGGTTCCGGGCACCTGTACGTCGGACACCACCAGATCGGCGACTTCCTGCGTTGTAAACGTCCAGACCGGTCCCGGTGTGCTCCCGACGATATTCTTTGCTACCACCTTCCAGAGATAGGAGGCGCCATACTGGAGCGGGGACGATTGCCCAAAGCTGGTTTGAGTGAGGTTGGCTGCCGTGGGATTCACCGGCATTGATTCCGTCGCCGGCCAGACGGTGATGTCGTAGCGGTATGCCCCCGCCGCAGGTCCCCACGTACGCGTCGGGTACCGTCCGACGCCCTCGCTGCTGTCCGGCGGATTCGGATTGCCGACGAGGCCCGGCGCCGAAGGAACAAGCGTATTCGACCCGCTCGTCGAGGCGATGGCCCAATCACTGAAATTGCTCACACCGTTCGCCCCGATCGTCCCCTTGTCGGAGTTCAGGATCGTCGGGACGATTTCCCACGGCTGGCCGCCATCGGTGCGTCTCAGCAGCCTCAATGCCGGCGGATCGGTAACACCCCCAAAGAAACCGTATTCGAATTCGATCTTTGCGGTGTACACGGCGCCCGCAGGGGCGGAGGCGATGCCCCAGTAGAGCGGCGCCATCGTGGCGATCCCCGAAGGCGGGGATCCGCCCGGGGAAGTCGCGTAGCGACGCACCGCGACAATCGCGTCCCGGTCGAGCGATGCGAAATCGGCCGAAAAATAGGTCAGCGTGGTATCCTGGTAGAAATCGAAGTATGGCGAATCACCGGGTGCGAACCCCCTGTTCAGGACCACGGCATACCCCGGGTCGACGTCAGATAAGTCGAGGTTGTCGAAGGATTGAATGGGCAGGACCAGGGCGCCCGTGGAATCCACCGCCTGCAACCTACCGCCCGATGCGCCGTCGAGTTCGAGGATATCCCCGACTGTGGATGGCAGGGCAAACGTATAGTGAATAGACTGTCCGGTTTGAATGATCACCGTGACGGTCCAGATGGAATCCGAATCGCCGTCCGCAAGCTGGTATGTGCCCGCGTTCGGACCCTCGAATATCCGGACGGTGGGATCATACCCGCCCCCCCTGAGGAGGAGTCCAAGCCGCTCCAACCTTCTCCCATCCAGCCGGAACGTCACATCGGCTTCGGGCGCCCGGTTTACCACCACCGTAACGCCGGGAAATTCCACCTGCACGTAGTTGCCCGCGACGTCGTCCAGGTTGACGAGGAGGTGATATGTGCCCTCAGGGGTGGATTCGAAAAAGGTAAGGGTAAGTTCCCATGTCCCGTTGAGGCTGTCCCCGCTCACGAGCGTCGTGAGGTAGGAGGAGCCCGAGTTATTCCCGGAGTCATCCATGAAATACGCGTTAACGGATGCAATACCCGAATACGTATCGAGAGCGGTGAGTGTGACCTTAACGTCCTGGTCCCCCCCGCCGACATTGACGGCTGATCTGTCGAGGATGGGTGTTCCCGACACCGACGGCAGGACGGTATCTCCGCCCGAGACCGTGAGGGCGGGACCGAGATTCGTGTCCAGGATGTTGGAGGCGCCGTCGATCGCCGTGATGCGGAGATCGAACTGGCCGTCGGCGTTTTGCGGGACGATGACATTCCCGCGCCACGATCCGTTCAGGTTGTCCCCTGAAACCAGCGACGCGAATGCCGACGCCGGAGTGAGTGTATCTCCCCGTTCGAATTCAACGATCACGAACCAGACACCCGTAGCATTGTCCGTCAGGTCGAAATCAACGACCACGGTATCCGCACCCCCCGCGACGTCTATCGAGGAGGGGGTAACGACGGGCGTCGATGCGAGGATGGGCGGTTCGCTATCTCCGCCGGTGATCGTCACCGACACCCCGGAATTGATTGTCTCCGAGTTGAAAGAACTATCGATGTCCCAGACATATACCGGGTACACACCCGGGGGTGTGCTCTGCGGAACATACACCTCGG
>DATDQD010000014.1:0-3413 GCA_035292425.1 Bacteroidota bacterium | reverse complement strand
AAGAGGGTCCTGCCGGTCTGCATCAGGTCGGGGCGGCGGCGGAAGGAGGAATTATCGATCAGAAAATACTCCTGCTCGACCCCGAGGGTCGAGGAGACCTGGGTCGCCGGATTCCTGAAGTATTTGAGGACCTCCATCGATGCGGCGTTGAGCGCCTGGAGGGACCGCAGGAGGGGGGCCTTCTTGTCGAGCGATTCGCCGGTATAGGAAATGAAAATGCAGGGGATGCAGAGCGTGTTTCCGTGGGGGTATTCGACGATAAATGCGGGGCTGGTCGGGTCCCAGATCGTGTACCCGCGGGCCTCAAAGGTCGCGCGGATCCCGCCGGACGGGAAGGAGGAGGCGTCCGGTTCACCCTGGATGAGCTGGCGGCCGGTGAAGGTCTCGATCACCCGTCCGTTCTCGCCGTAGGCGATGAAGGAGTCGTGCTTCTCCGCCGTCGATCCGGTCATCGGCTGGAACCAGTGGGTGTAATGAGTACAGCCCTTCGTCATGGCCCAGTCCTTCATGGCGACGGCCACGATGTTCGCCGTCTCCTGGTCGAGCGTGCCCCCCTTTTCGACGAGCTGGCTGAGCCGTCCGTAAACGTGGCCGGGCAACGCCCCCGCCATCTTCTCCATGTCAAAATTGTTCTCACCGAAATACGACGAAACGCGGGGGGTATTCTTGTTGTTCATGCTGTCTCCCTGACGATGGTATGGATCGATCGGTTAATTAGGGATCGTGATTTTCAATATGTAGGACTCCTTCGGGCTCGAGAGCACCATCGACGTTGTGGTGTGGACGACTCCGGCCCACGCCTGGATCTTCGAGAGGAGTTTTTCAAGGCTCCGGGTGTTCTCCGTCCGGATTTTCAGGAGATGGGTCCCCTCGCCGGTCACGGCGTGCGCCTCGAGAACCTCGTCGGCGGCGTTCGCGTGTTCCAGGAATGACTGGTAATGCCTGGATGAATCGACGCTCACCAGGACGAACGCGGTGATGTCCTTGCCGAGTTTCGCGGGATCGAGGTGGGCATGGTACCCCCTGATGACGCCCTGGTCCTCGAGTTTCCGGAGACGATCGCTGACGGAGGGAACGGAGAGACCCACGGCCTCGGCAAGTTCGCTCCGCCTCGTCCTGCCGTTTTTTTGCAGGATATCGAGGATTTTGAGGTCGATAGTGTCGAAAGTCATGGGAAAAGAGAGGGTAAACCTTATTAATTAAGGTATTTCACAGAATAACCTTCTGAATATAAGGCTTACCGTGGAGAAAAGCAAGTAACCAGAAGGGTGAAAGGTATTTTCCTTCCTCGCGGCGTTGCGGGGGGGTTCGCCGGGGGGAGGGTCGCCTGGCAACGATGCCCGGCAGGGGACTTTTGCCCTGGAAAATCCCCATTTCATATGAAATTTGGATGTATCTTTCGAATTATATAGATTAATGATTCAATTTGGTCTCCTCAACCATTCCACGAGAGGAATAAGGTTTCCATGAAACTCCTGACAATCGTCCTGACCACAGTGATCGCTTCGCTCCCAGCCATGACACAGGTAAACCTGAGATTCGAGAAGTATGAGCTTCCCAGCGGGCTCACCGTGATCCTTCACGAGGACCATTCCGCGCCGGTGGTCGGCGTCGTCGTGATGTACCACGTCGGATCGAAAAACGAGAAGGTGAAGCGCACCGGGTTCGCGCACCTCTTCGAACACATGATGTTCCAGGGGTCGGCCAACGTCGGGGACGACCAGCATTTCAAACTCCTCCAGGAAATCGGCGCCGAAATCAACGGCTCCACCAACGAGGACGTGACGAATTATTACGAGGTGGTGCCGAGCAACGAGCTCGAACTCGCCCTCTACCTGGAGGCCGACAGGATGGGGAACCTGCTTCCGGCGATGACCCAGGAGAAACTCGACAACCAGAGGGACGTGGTGAAAAACGAGAGGCGGCAGCGCGTCGACAACGTGCCGTACGGCACCGCCTGGGAGAAGATATCGAAGGGGATGTATCCCGAGACCCATCCGTACAGCTGGCCGGTCATCGGGTACATGGAAGACCTGAGCGCGGCACAGCTGGAGGACATCAAGGATTTCTTCAGGACGTACTACGCGCCGAACAACGCCTGTCTCTCGATCGCCGGGGATTTCGATCCGAAGGAGGCGAAGGGGATGGTTGAGAAATATTTCAGCGCTTTCCCGCGGGGGAAGGAGATCGAGCGCCCGGCGGAGGTCCCGGTATCGCTCGCCGGGGACATTCTCCAGGTCCTCGAAGACAAGGTCCAGCTTCCCAGGCTCTACATCTCGTGGCACAGCCCGAAACAGGAGACCCGGGAGGACGCGGTCATGACCATCCTGGGGCAGATCCTCAGCAGCGGAAAATCCTCGAGGCTCTTCAGGACGATGGTGTATGAACGGCAGATTGCCCAGTCGGTCCAGGCATCCCAGTCCTCTTCGGAGATCGCGGGCCTCTTCCGGATCATCGCCACGGCGAAGCCGGGGGTAACCCTGACGAACCTTAACGCGATGGTGGATTCGATCATAGCCGAAGTCCTCGCCAACGGCGTCACGCAGGAGGAAATCGACAAGGTGATCACGGGTCTCGAGGCGGGCATCATCAACAGGGTGGCCACCAACCTGGGCAAGGCCAACTCGATGGCGTCGTACCAGCTTCTCACCGGCGACCCGGGCAATATCAACCGCCAGATGGACCTCTTCATGAACATCACGCCCGCAGAGGTCCTGGCCGCGGCGAAGAAATATCTCTCAGCCCCGAAAATGCTCCTGAACGTCGTCCCCCAGGGCAAGCCCGAACTGGCGATTCAAAAGATTCAATGAGGAATTATCCCATGAACCGCACACTCATGCTCACCGGAGTACTGATCGCAATGTCGCTTATCGCAGAAACGCTGACCGCGCAGGAACCGGCCGGGACTCCGAAAGGAATACCGAAGGGAAAACCGGCCCCCGTCGTCGAAGTCCCCGCGATCCATAAGGCGAAACTCCCGAACGGACTGTCCGTCTGGCTGGTGGAACACCACGAATTGCCGCTCGTCGCCTTCAACCTGGTGATACAGTCGGGATCGGACCACGACCCGCTGACCCGGCCGGGCCTTGCGTCGATGACCTCGGACGTGCTCGACGAGGGGACAGCCACGCGGAACGCCATCCAGATTTCCGACGAGCTGGAAACGATCGGCGCGAACCTGGGGGTCAATTCCGGGACCGACGGTTCGTTCGTCTCGCTCAGGACGCTGACCAGGCACATCGACAAGGCCCTCGCGGTCTACTCCGACGTCATCGTCAATCCCGTCTTCCCCCAGAAGGAGTTCGACCGGCTGAAGAGCCAGCGCCTCGCCTCACTCATGCAGCAGAAGGACCAGCCAACGTCCATCGCGGCCAATGCCTTCGCGCACATTCTCTATTCCTCGAACCACCCCT
>DATDQD010000013.1:0-4223 GCA_035292425.1 Bacteroidota bacterium | reverse complement strand
CTCGTGACGTCCTGCTCCGAGTAGCCGCTCGCCCTCGCGATGGGGTAGGCCGACCCGAGCACCGGCAAGGGCAGCCACAGCCAGGAGTTAATGTTTCTCAGGGGGAAGATGTGGTCCGTCACGGGGAAATACCCGCCGTGGGGCCCGTGCGTCTCGAGCGGATGGTGGGTTAAAATAATGGAGACTTTTCCTTCAAACTCCGACAGGAGCCAGTGGAGCGAGTCGGCGATCGCTTCCTGCGTGGCGGAATCCGTTGCCGCGCCGGGGTAGAACGGCTTGTCATACTTGTGCAGCCACCACTGCGAGTCGAGGGCGATCACCTGGAGAACGTCGTTTCGCATCACGAGCACCGGTCCCGGCCGGGCGCTGTCGGGGAGCAGGCGGATGCGGGAGCCCGTGGCCCGGCGGATGTAGTCCGATTGCCGCGTGACGCTCGCTCGGCCGTCTTCGCCCATGCCGTCCCAGTCGTGATTGCCGGGGATGAAGATCCCGGCCATCGTCGTGTCCTCACTGAATATTTTCAATTGCGTGTCGAGCACGCTTTCCGCCAATCCGCGGTCCTCGTCACCTGCCGGCGGCATCCCGTTGCCGTAAATATTGTCGCCGAGAAAGACCGTGAGTTCAGGTGTCTCGATCTCTCTGGCCGCGCGGCCGATCGCCCTGATCGGCGCGTCATTCGCCGGCTCCGCATACCCCGCATCGCCGATGAGGGAGATGTGGAGGATGGGTTTGGAGGCGGGGTTGGGGGGTCCGGTTTGGCCTGGTTTTCGAGGATTGGTCTGTCCAAACGAATGCGGGGCGACTCCAATAGATAAAATGGTAATGTTGAGAAGGGTAATAACGATGTGTCTGGGTAACTGGGTCAATGCTGTTCAAGATAATTGTGTGTATCGGAAGCAGTCAGGATTGGGGAAATATAGGGATTATGAGGAGTAGAGGCAAAGAATGGTAAAATTGACTGAAATCGGTTGATTGAATACAGATCGTGGGGTATATTCCGGTATTCTCTGACAGAAAACCAATGGGGTTTTTATAATGAAACTTTTACGTCTCGCTTTTCTCGTGCTCGTCTGCGGCCTCACCTCACAGCTGCCTGCTCAATCCCCCACGCCCAACTATTTCTCCCACCTCCACTGGCGCATGATCGGGCCGCACAGGGGCGGGAGGACGGTGGGCGCGGCGGGCATCCCGGACCAGCCGAACGTCTTCTACATCGGGGTCAATAACGGCGGGGTGTGGCGCACGAGCGATTACGGCCGGACGTGGAAGCCGATCTTCGACAACCAGCCCACCGGCTCCGTCGGCGCGCTCGCGGTAGCGCCGTCCAATCCCGACATCCTGTATGTGGGGAGCGGCGAAGGCCTCCAGCGGCCCGACCTCTCGACCGGCGATGGAGTGTTCAAGTCTACCGATGAAGGCAAGACCTGGCAGCACATGGGCCTCGCCGACGCGCAGCAGATCGGCGCGGTGATCGTCGATCCGCGCGACCCGGACCGCGTCCTCGTCGCGGTCCTCGGACACCCGTACGGAGCGAACGAAGAGCGGGGCGTGTTCCGCTCCACCGATGGCGGCCGGTCGTGGCAGAAAGTCTTATATAAAGACGAAAACACCGGCGCGATCGCGCTCGAATTCGACCCGACCAACCCGGATATCGTGTTCGCATCCCTCTGGTCGTCGCGCCAGGGTCCGTGGGAAAACGGCGCATGGCAGGGGAAGACGAGCGGGCTCTTCAAGTCCGCCGACCGAGGCACGACCTGGCGGCAATTGACGAACGGACTTCCCACCGGCGAGGAGGGGCTGGGGCGGATCGGATTCGCGATCTCTTACAGCGATCCCTCCCGGATGTATGCGCTGGTCGATGCGCCCGAACTCGGCGGCGTGTACCGCTCCGACGATGCCGGCGAACATTGGGTACGCGTTACCGCCGAGGGCAGGGTCTGGGGGCGCGGAAGCGACTTCGCCGAAATAAAAGTCGATCCCCAAAATAAAGACGTCGTCTATTCCGGCAACGTCGCGGCCTACCGCTCGACCGACGGCGGTAAAACGTTCACCGGTTTCAAGGGCGCACCAGGAGGTGACGATTATCATGGCATCTGGATCAATCCGCTCCATCCTGAGATCATACTCTTCGCGGCCGACCAGGGCGCCGTCATCACCGTCAACGGCGGGGAGAGCTGGAGCTCGTGGTACAACCAGCCAACCGCCCAGTTCTACCACGTCATCACCGACAACCAGTTTCCCTACAACGTCTATGGCGGTCAGCAGGAAAGCGGCTCGGTCGGGATCGTGAGCCGCGGCGATGACGGGCAGGTTACATTCAGGGAATGGCATCCCGTCGGCGCCGACGAATACGCGTACGTCGCCCCGGATCCGCTCAACCCGAACATCGTGTACGGTGGTCGCGTTACGCGGTTTGACAAGACGACCGGGCAGACGCAGAACGTTGCCCCCGAGGCGGTCCGCTCCGGCAAGTACAGGAACCTGCGCACCCAGCCGCTGCATTTCTCGCCCGCCGATCCGACCGCGCTCTATTATGCCACGAACGTGCTGTTTAAAACGACAAACGGCGGGACACAATGGAGTGTGGTGAGCCCCGATCTCTCGCGTGAAACGCCTGACGTGCCGGCGAACGTCGGCATCTTCACGACGCCGGAGCTGGCGAAACAGCCCCGCCGGGGAGTGATATATTCTCTGGCGCTTTCGCCCCTCGACGCCGACCTCATCTGGGCCGGGACGGACGACGGCCTTATTCATACAACGCGCGACGATGGGAAAAACTGGCAGAACGTCACGCCGCCCGCGATCACATCCTGGAGTAAAGTAGCAGGGATGGAAGCAGGCCGCTTCGATGTTAAGACCGCGTACGCCGCGGTGAACCGGATAAAATTAGACGACATGCGCCCGCATATATATAGAACGCACGACGGCGGAGCAACGTGGAACGAGATCGTCGCCGGGCTGCCGGTGAGCGGACCGGTGAACGCCGTGCGGGAAGACCCCGCGCGAAAAGGGCTGCTCTACGCCGGGACCGAGCGGTCGGTGTATGTGTCCTTCGACGACGGCGACCACTGGCACTCGCTCCGGAACAACATGCCGGCCACATCGATCCGCGACCTGATCGTCCACGACGCCGATATCGTCGTCGGGACGCACGGCCGGTCGTTCTGGATCCTGGACGACGTCAGCGCGCTCCGGCAGATGGATGATGGAGACCCGGGTACGGCCGCCCGCCTCTTTGCGCCCGACACCGCGGTGCGCATCCGCTGGAACATGAACACCGATACTCCCCTGCCGCCCGACGAACCGGCGGGGGAAAATCCCCCCGACGGGGCGATCATCGATTATTATCTTCCCGCCGACGCAAAGGAGGTCACGCTCGACATCACCGACGGAGAGGGCAACGTCGTGCGGAGGTATTCCAGCGCCGATGTCATCGAACCGGTCAACGAAAAGGAATTGAGATTTCCCGCCTACTGGATCCGCCCCACGATGACGCTATCGGCAGGGAAGGGGATGAACCGGTTCGTGTGGGACCTGCATCATGCCCCGCCGGAGAACTTGCCGCGCTCCTACCCGATCGCGGCCGTCTATCAGAATACGGCGAGCAATCCGGTCGGGCCGTGGGTGATGCCGGGGGACTATACTGCCGCGTTGACGGTGGATGGCAAGAATTTCCGGCAGCCACTTACCGTGAAAATGGACCCGAGGGTCAAGGCATCGCCGGCGGTCCTGCGGGGGCAGTTCGATCTCTCAATCATGTGCTATCGTGGGTTGGATGAGATCCAGCATCTCATCCTCGAGAACCGCTCGATTCGCTCACAAATCACAGCGCTCCTTCCTTCGGTGAAAAATCCGGCGCTGAAGGATTCCCTCTCTTCGCTCGACAGAAAGCTCAAAGCGTCGGAGGGCAGCGGCCCGCCGGGCGATCTCGATATCATCTACACGACCATACGGGACGACAAGACCGTGAGGGAGACCCTCAACGGTGTGCAAACGAGACTGCTCTACGTGATGATGTTGCTGCAGGGCGCCGACGCCCAACCAACCGATGCACAGAAAACGGCCGCCCGCGAAGGAGAGCAGGTGGTGCGGACGATCCACGGGCAGTGGGAGATGTTCAAGGGGAGCGCCATTCGCGATGTCAACCGGATGTTGAAAGCACATCAACATGAGAAGTTAACGATCGAGGGGGTAGAATAAGGGGGATGCATGCAGGGGGGAAT
>DATDQD010000012.1:0-2927 GCA_035292425.1 Bacteroidota bacterium | reverse complement strand
GTCGTTTCCGACGACGCCGATGAGGAGCGGGTCGCCGCCGAGCGAGCGGATATTCCGGGCCACGTTGCTTGCCCCGCCCAGCCTGGCCTGGTCGTCGTCGAGATCGATGATCGGGACCGGGGCCTCGGGGGAGAGCCGGTTGACCCGGCCCCAGAGATACCTGTCGAGCATCACGTCGCCGATCACCGCGATCCTGCGGCCGTTCATCGAAGCGCAGACGGCCCGGAGCCTATTTTCGTTGATCGTTATCAGGTTCGAACAGTTTTCAGAAGGATTGGCTCTTGACAACCAATATATGCAGAACCGCATAGAGAATCAAATACTTAGGGCCGCCGACTTTGGAGATTCCTGAGGTGTTCCCTATATTTGACAACGATGCCGCCACCGACCCCCATCACGGCCGGGAAGTTCAAATCCTTCCGGCTTCTTCTGAATAAAAAACACAGGCTGGAAAGCGGGACCTGCCTCATCGAGGGGAGGAGGTTCGTCGCCGAGGCGCTGGATCGGCCGGGCACGATCGACTGTCTCCTGTGCACACCCCGGTTCGCCGGAACGCCCGAGGGCGCGGAATTTCTCCGGGATGCCGGCCGGCGCAACGCCGCCGTCCATACGATCACCGAGAAACAGCTCGGTCAGCTCTCTGATACCGTTTCGTCGCAGGGGGTCCTCGCGGTGATACGGTTGCCGGGAGTCGGCCCGCAGGACATCCTCCGGCTCCGGGGGGAGCGGCTCCTCCTCGTGGCCCTCGACGGGGTGACCGATCCGGGCAATCTCGGCGCGATCATCAGGACGTGCGCCTGGTTCGGCGCCGATGCCGTGCTGATCTCGGAGCGTTCCGTCGAGCTCTCGAATCCGAAACTGCTCCGGTCGACGATGGGGGCGGTGTTTCACGTGCCGGTCGCCGCGGGGATCAGTCTCCCGGAGATGATCCCCGACCTCAGGAAAAAAGGGTTCAGGATCCTGGCCGCGGAGGCAGGAGGGGAGCCTGCCGGGGCCGTCCTCCCGTGCGGTGGAAACGTGCTGCTCGTGTTCGGAAGCGAAGCGCGCGGCCTGTCGCCCATCGTGAGGGATCTTGCCGACGTGAAATTCGGGATCGCGGGCTCGGGCCGCATCGAATCGCTGAACGTTTCGGTCGCCGTCGGTATCGCGCTCTTTATGGCCACGTCGGGAACGAGGAACGCGCGGTAACCCACGCGGTCGCGGAACGCCCTCTTCCCCGTTGACCGCGCCCGTTTGTTTGCATTTCACCCCCTTTTTTCATAATTTTAAGCGATATCATTCTCACCGGTTCGACATGCTCGAAAATTACATCCCCCTCGGCTTCATGATTCTCTTCGGAATCGCGTTCGGCATCGTCATGTCGAAGGCGAGTGAATGGTTCGGCCCGAAGAACCCCAACAGCGTCAAACTTTCGACATACGAGAGCGGGATGGAGCCGATCCGCACGGCGCGCGAACGCGTTTCGGTGAAATATTACATGGTGGCGATGCTCTTCATTATTTTCGATATCGAGGTGGTGTTCCTTTACCCCTGGGCCGTCAACTTCAGGGAGCTCGGGATGTTCGGCCTGGTGGAGATGTTCCTCTTTATCGCCCTGCTGATGACCGGTTTCATCTACGTCTGGAGAAAAGGGGCGCTCAAATGGGAGTGAATTCTGCCACCGAAGGTTTTCTGACCACCAAGATCGACGACATCGTCGGCTGGGCCCGGAAAAATTCACTCTGGCCGATGCCGATGGGGATTTCCTGCTGCGCCATCGAGATGATGTCCTTTGCGGGCCCGCGCTTCGACGTTGCGCGGTTCGGCTCCGAGGCATTCCGCTTTTCCCCCCGCCAGAGCGATCTCATGATCGTCGCCGGAACGGTCACCTACAAGATGTCACACGTGGTCCGGAAAATTTACGACCAGATGCCCGACCCGAAGTGGGTGATCGCCATGGGCGCGTGCACCTCCACTGGAGGGATGTACCGGTCATACTCGGTGGTCCAGGGGATCGACCTGTTCGTCCCGGTGGACGTGTACGTCGCGGGATGCCCCCCGAGGCCCGACAACCTCCTCCTCGGACTGATGGAGATCCAGAAGAAGATCGCCCGCGGCGAGAAGCCCGGCCAGGCGGAAAAAGTCCACATCGAGCACGAAAGGGTCCCCTCTGAACGAACTTATACTTGAGGCGCTGAGGGGGATCTCCCCCGACCCAATCGTTTCCCACACCGAGTACCGGGGCGAATTCACCGTCGTCCTCCGGAGGGAGTCGATCGTCGCCTGCGCGAAACTGCTCCGGGACGACGATCGGTTCGCGTTCGATTCGCTCCGCGATCTCTGCGGCGCCGATTACGCGAGGCCGGAGGAGAGGTTCGAGGTCGTCTACAACCTGTACTCGCTGAAGCATAACCGGAGAATCCGGCTCAAGGTCCGCGTCGACGAGGCCGACTGCCGGGTCCCGTCGGTGACGTCGGTCTGGCCGGCCGCCAACTGGGCCGAGCGCGAGGCCTTCGACATGTACGGGATCGCCTTCGACGGCCATCCCGACCTCCGGAGGATCTACATGCCTCCGGAATTCGAACACCATCCCCTCAGGAAGGATTTTCCGCTCATGGGGATCCCGGGATCCCTCCCCCTTCCCCGAAAATAATCCCAGTGACGACCGCTCATGCCGGCTGAAGCTCCGAGAAGCATCCTCCAGGCGCTCGAGGACCAGGATACCACCGTTACCTTCGACGATCCCCTCGAGCACGACATGGTGCTCAACATGGGACCCCAGCACCCGGCGACCCACGGCGTCCTCAGGCTCCTGCTCCGCCTCGACGGCGAGACCGTCGTTGCGGCCGTACCGGACCTCGGGTACCTGCACCGCGGCTACGAAAAGATCGCGGAAAATTCGACGTACCACGAATTCATCCCCCACACCGACCGGCTGGACTATCTCT
>DATDQD010000011.1:0-17371 GCA_035292425.1 Bacteroidota bacterium | reverse complement strand
GAGATCGAGACCTGAGGTGATGAAGAGGTCGGCCCTGGAGAGTTTCATGATGAAACTCGGCTTGGGATCGACGAAGTGGGGGTTCTGATATCCGGTGGCGATCGCGAAGGCGTCAACCTTATCGCCTCCCACCAGCTCGGCAATGCTTTTCAAGGTGGGGAGCGAAGCGACAACGGTCACCTTATCCCCGGCCGGGGCATCGGCCGGTATCGCCAGGACGACGAAAATCATCAGTGTACAAAGGATATATTTCATCGGAGTAAGTCTCCTGTATGGCATATCATTCGAAGTTTGATGTCAGTATTTGTGCGCTGCCATGGAACCCCTATTCATATTCATTGTCTGATTGCCCGCAACGATCTAAAGCCAACTGATATGACATCCCGTCTCTTTTGAAATACAATCGTCGACGATGTTCATTGCCGGGAAATCAAGGTGTCAACAATCATCGGTCAATACGAATGAGCACCATGTTTTCCGATTCCATAGATGAATCGAAGTGCCAGCTGGCTATCATTGCTGTCGTAGTTTCTTTCTGTGAACTGATACTGTAATGCTATTATTTGATATTCAGTCGGCTGGAAACGGAGCAACAGAGTACCTGCCTGATCCCGCTGTCCACTAATATCAGGAAATCCAGAATAATCATAGCGGATCCCGGCGAACCACAGCTTCTCAAACTGATGTTCGATATAGGAATAGCCACCGTAGGTTCGAAGTATCTCATTCTCACTTTGCCTTGCTCTGCTCAGAAGCAATTCGGTTTGCCATGTAAACGATTTATACGTGTTATACTGCAGGGGCTTCCACTTATAGGTGACGTCGATACCACCAATAGCTGTTGAGAACCCGTATCTGTTGGGTCCGACGAGCCCGGTTAATCCAAACTCAAGCGTGGCATTCTCAGACAGATCAAAAAAATTCTTGAGATGACCAACATATAACAATTGGTCGTCATCACCTGGTACTATGGAGGCATTCGGTTCGGATCCGGCTCGACCAACTTCAAGGACAAGCTCTTGATAAAAATCGTACGGGTTGGGTATCAGCCAACTGAGTGATGCGCCTTCCATGAACATTCCTTCACTCTCGAAGAAATTATTGATCACTTTGGGAAACTCGATGAAGCTGAAGTAGTGCGGATGCAAGATGTTGACCTTTCCAACTCGGGGCTTGAACTTCCCGAGAGTGAGCTGCAGATTGCATGGCAAGAATGTCGATGTGAGCGTGCCGACCTCAAGTTCGGGTGAAAGTTCACCGGTACCCAAATCCTTTCCAAACGAGAATAAGAATTCCGCCCTTGCGTAGGGATCGACTACGGAAGCGACTTGGAGTTCAACTTCATTCAGGTATGCATGAATTTTCCTTCTCCCAATGCTCCTGTACAATAATCGAATATCGCCAATGGCACTGATGTCCGGATTCAGGGACGGGGCGGTTCGCGACACAGCACTCTGTTCGGGCGTTTGTGGTATTGGATGCAACTGTTGTTCAAGCTGTTTGAGTAAGAGCGAATCAACGCTTGTGCTATCTTGCTGTGAGAACATTTGGGCACTTGCGATGACTAAGATGAAAAACACAGTAAGAAACTTGCACATTGATCAACTCCATTGTTGGTTTAACATATATTGGAGAAGCCGGATTAGGCGGACACCGATGCACTATCGAATTCTGTTCTCCACAATGTCCCGTTCGTACAGGGTTCCTTGGAGCAATTTAACATCAGAGCAGCTGTTGCTTACGATCTTGGTCACCTGTACCAGACCGACACGCACACAGGTGTTCTTACATATGACACGAAAATATCGGCTTTTACATAGGGATCGATCGTGGAAATTAAAAAGATTTCCGCTTCCTCGAACTGGAATTTGAGTTTTCGATTTCCGTAATCGGTGTAGATTCCCTGTAAATCCACAATGTCGCCGATATTCGGATTCATCAGGGACCCCGAAACGGGGCCGGTTTGGGCCGGGCCGATCAGTGGGGTGAAGAGACTGAGGAATACGATGAAATTTCGCATGCACCACCTCGCTTGTCCTTGTAGGATGGAAAACACCGGAAAATTCCGGTTCGATCCGGTGTACTCAGGAACAGAGGGCGGGGGACGGTGGTGAGCGATCTTTTAATCGTGAAAATAGCTGGAATACGACGGATAAATCACTGTCAGCAAATGATATTGATCCGTATTCCGGAAGGATTCCCGACAGTGTCTGTCCATCTGTCCCGATGGGCAGCAGGAGACGCGCGCAGATGTCACACTGCCGGGTGTCGGGAAGCCTCCCCGACTGACGCTCATCGGTCAGGAGCTTCAGCGCGCCAGTATTGCCGATTCCCCCGGGGTGTTCATGGAGGGACATGGTTAACGGGATGAAAACGGCCAGTAAACTGCCGAGCAGGAATATCGCAAACGTTTTCAACAGCCTGACCATGCCGGAATGTAGTGAAATCAGGTGCCCGGCGCAACTTCAGGCGTGAGAGCACACGGGATCCTCATCGCGGGGTCCGGAACGACCGAATTGATTCTCGGCCCGTAAAATGATATATTTATTCAATTTTTTTTACAGCTCATGCTGCTTGAGGGGAAAATTGTGGTCGTAACGGGCGGGACCGGGCAGCTGGGTAGGGTCGTCGTCCGGAGGTTCGAACGGGAAGGGGCGAAAATATTTTTAACAACCCGCGGGCGAATACCGGCCGGGACCTTTCCTCCCCCGGTGCTGCGAAACATTATTCCCATCCGCGCCGATGTGACCAGGGAGAAGAGTGTGACGAATCTCTTCCGCACCATCGCCGGAAAAGCGAATAAAGCCGATATCCTGATAAACACGGTCGGCGGGTTCAGCGCGACCGGACCCATCGCCCGGACCGATCCCAAAGCATGGGAGAAAATGCTGGAACTCAACCTGAAATCCGTGTTCCTCTGTTGCCGGGCATTTCTCCGCCAGAAGGGGATCGGCGACTTCGGCAGGATCTTCAATATTGCGGCTCAGACGGTGTACCGGGCCTCCCGGAACAGGGCGGCCTACGCTGTTTCCAAGGGCGCGGTCGCAACGCTCACGGAACTCCTCGGCGAGGAATTACGGGGAACGGGGATTACCGCGAATGCCTTTGCCCCGAGCATTCTCGACACCCCCTCGAACAGAGAGGCGATGCCGGGGGAAGACTTTTCGGCGTGGGTCGATCCCGGGGTCATCGCCGAGGAAATGATTCAACTCTGCCGCCCGGGAGCTTCTGCGATCAACGGGGCGGTGATACCAATTTTTGGAGGAGTATAATACCCGATGTCCCTGAGCGAGAAAATATCCACAGACCTCTCCATCGCCATGAAGGCCGGGCAAAAGGTCCGTCTCGAGACACTCCGTACCGTCCTGGCCGCGCTGAAGGAAAAACTCGTCGAGAAGCGACCGCAGGGCGGTATGTCGGAGGATGACGAACTCACCGTCCTGATGCAGGCCGCCAAGAAGAGAAGGGAAGCAGCCGACATCTTCGGACAGCATGGGAGAAAAGACCTTGCCGCGCTCGAAGAAGAGGAGCTCCTCGTCATACAGGAATATCTTCCGAAACAGCTCACCGAAGACGAGCTCGGCGCGATTGTCAGGCGGGCCATCGCATCGACGGGAGCGGCCGGTCCGACGGATTTCGGCAGGGTGATGCCGATCGTCATGAAGGAAGTGAAGGGGAAAATCGACGGAAAGCTCGTGCAGTCAACAGTCAAAACACTCCTGGAAGGGCCGGCACATGGTGCTCATTGATCTTTTCATCATCCTCATCCTGGTTGCCTCCACGATGCTCGGCATCAAGGACGGTTTTTTTAAAAAAGTGTTCGGCGTCCTCGGCTTCTGGGGCGGGTTCGTCCTCGCGACGAAATACATGGGCGTGGTGGCGCAGTGGCCTATCGCCTGGTTGGACATGGACAGCGACACCGCGCATATCCTCGGCTACGCGATCATCTTCACGGCGGTGGTCGTTGGCGTGAACTTCGGATACCGCTGGTTCGGCCAGACGGGCGGGGAGACCCTCTCTCCGAAATCCAGGATCACCGGGGGGGTCTTCGGCTTTGGCGAGGGACTCGTCCTCGCCAGCCTTCTCCTTCTCACCATGGCGATTTTCGATGAACCGGACGATGACACGAAACGGGAATCGGCTTTCTACTACTCCCTCATTACGGTGGCGCCGGACGTCTACGATTATTCGCTCGCATGGACGACCGAGAGTCCGGAATTCGTCGACGAAATCAGGAGTAAATTCGGGAACTTCACGCTCCCCCGGTAGTCCCCCCGTATGAGAGAGTTCCTCTCTTCACTGAGCAAGGTCGAGTTTGATAAGGTCCGTCTGCGCATAGGGGGATACCTCCAGACCCCGATGGGGAATGATCACCTGGTATCCCTCGTCCCCCGGACCGATGAGGCCTGGATACGGGGAGAACAGGCCCTCACAACCGAGATGAAGCGACTGCTCGGGGAGGGAACGCCCGTCCCGATTCGGGGGCTGCCCGACCTCAGGACCGCCCTCCAGAGGGCCTCCATCGTGGATTTCATTCTCCCCGCCGCCGACCTCCTGTCGATCGCCCGCCTGGCCTCGAACTCCCGCGAACTCAAGGCATTCTTTTCCGGCAGGGCCGAAGAATATCCGGGCCTGGCCGCGCTGATGACGCCTCTGACAATCAACAAAGTCCTTGAATACAATATCCTGAGAGCGGTCGACGAGGAAGGAAGGGTCATGGACGGCGCCAGCCAGACGCTGAAGTCGATCAGGCGTTCCATTCGAAAAAAAAGCGAGGCCCTTCGATCGCAAATGGAATCGATCCTCGGATCATTGCATAAAAAAGGGGTGACGCAGGAGGAATTGATCACCACGAGGGACGGACGGCTCGTGATCCCCGTCCGGGCGGAGTTCAAACACCAGGTCCCGGGGTTCATCCACAGTATTTCCGCCAGCGGCGCCACCGCATTCATCGAGCCCACCCAGACGCTCGAGATGAACAACGACCTGCGCACACTCGAGAGCCAGGAACACCAGGAAATAGAAACCATCCTGAGGGAACTCACGACGCAGGTACGCCATTCGATACCGTCCCTCACCGGAAATATCTCGGTCATCGGCCGGATCGATTTTCTCAACGCAAAGGCGGGATATTCTGTCGAAATCGGGGGTAATGAACCCCGGCTGAATATCGAACGGCGTCTGAAACTGAGGAGCGCCATCCACCCCCTGCTGCTCTCGAAACACCGGAGAAGCGAGATCACTCCCCTCGACCTGGAGGCGGGGGAGAGTTTCAACACCCTCATCATCTCGGGACCAAACGCGGGGGGAAAGTCGGTCGCGATGAAGACTGTCGGCCTCCTTGCGGCGATGGCGCAATCCGGATGTCACATCCCGGCATCGCCGGATTCCGAAATATGCGTCTTCTCAGAAATATTCGTGGAAATGGGTGACGAACAATCGATCGAAAACGACCTGAGCACGTTCAGTTCCCACCTGAAAAACCTGAAGGTCATCGTCGAGAATGTCACCGGGAAGAGCCTTGTATTGATCGACGAGATCGGCAACGGGACCGACCCGGCCCTCGGGGCCGCCCTCGGGATTGCCGTTCTCGAACGACTCAGTTCGAATAACGCTCTGACGATCGTCACTTCCCACCACAGCGCATTTAAAACCGCGGGTTTCGACCATGAGCAGATGGAAAATGCAGGGATGG
This sequence comes from Bacteroidota bacterium, assembly GCA_035292425.1. GTDB lineage: Bacteria > Bacteroidota > Ignavibacteria > UBA10030 > SZUA-254 > SZUA-254. The sequence goes on along the minus strand of DATDQD010000011.1, from coordinate 11,676 downwards.
GGTTTGATTCCGATACGCTGCTCCCGAATTACCGGCTCTCCGTTGGGCGTCCTGGAAACAGCTATGCCCTGGAGATAGCGAAGAATATGCATTTCCCCGACGATGTTTTGCGGAGATCGTTTTCTCTTGCCGGGGAGGATAGCGTCAAATTGTCAGAATACCTGACCCGGTTCGAAGAAAGGACACACCGCCTCGAGAAGACACTGTCCGCCGCCGAAGAGAAGGAGAGGAAGGCTTCTGAAATAATCCATCTGTACGAAGAGAAATTACGCGGTATCAGTCAAGAAGTTAAGTCTATTCGTTCACGTGCTACGACAGAGGCCAACGACCTGCTCGATGACGTGAAACGCAGGATCGAAACCCTGGTCAGGGAAATCAGGGAGAGCAGCGCCTCCCGCGATGTCGTGCGGAAGGCGAAGGAGGAGATATCGAACTTTAAAAAAAGCCATCCCCTGAAGGAAGACATGCCGGAATTACACGCCATTCTGAAGGTTGAACCGGGCATGCTTGTAAAAATCAGGGGGACGGATATGGCCGGTGAAGTCATTGAACTGGTTGACGCCAAAAAGGTCGTCCTGGAATCGGCGGGAAAACGGGTGATTGTCGCCCTCGACAGCCTGGAAATCACACGAGAGAATCCTCTGGTATTATTCAAACAAAATGAGTTCATTGATTTCTCTGATGTAACGAATGAAATCGATCTGCGCGGATTGTATGGCGATGAATCGATCGAACTCCTCGATCAGTTCATCGATAAAGCGGTCCTGCTCCGGTTGACCAGGGTGCGCATCATTCATGGTAAAGGAAAGGGTGCCTTAAGAAAAAGGGTTAACGAGTATCTTTCAAAAAATAAAAACGTTGCTTCATTTCAGCTAGGCGAGTGGAACGAGGGCGGGGCAGGGGTTACAATAGCCATTCTTAACGAATGAGTAAAAAAATACGAAAAATCTTAATCGCGAACAGGGGAGAGATCGCGATACGCGTAATGAAAACCTGTCGATCGATGGGGATCCGAACGGTGGGCGTGTTTTCCGATGCCGACGTGAAATCGCTCCATCTCGGTCATGCGGACGAAAAATATCACATCGGCCCATCTCCTGCGCGGGAAAGCTACCTGAACCAGGAAAAAATCCTGGATGTCGCACGCCAATCGGGAGCGGACGCGATACATCCCGGCTACGGCTTCCTCTCCGAAAATCCTCAATTCGTGGAGGCGGTCGAACAATCGGGAGCAACGTTCATCGGACCCTCGGCGGCCTCCATACGCCTTCTGGGAGATAAAACGTCGGCGAGGTCCGTCGCCCTTCAGCTCGGGGTTCCGGTCGTTCCCGGGACGATCAAAGCACTTTCCTCGGCCGACGAAGCGATCGATATCGCGAATTCGATCGGATTTCCGGTCCTGTTGAAGGCCGCCGCCGGCGGGGGAGGAAAGGGTATGAGGGTCGTCAGGGCAGCCGGGGACCTGGCCGCCGCCTTACAGCTTTCGAAGTCCGAAGCCTCGTCCTCCTTTTCGGACGACCGGGTCTATCTGGAGAAATACATTTTGAATCCCCGCCATGTTGAAGTTCAGATCCTCGCGGATACACAGGGAAACGTCGTCCATCTGGGAGAGAGGGAGTGTTCCGTTCAGCGGCGTTACCAGAAAATCATCGAGGAATCCCCATCTCCGGCCATTAATGAAAAAATCAGGGCCGGACTGACGGAATCGGCGGTGAGGCTCGCTTCGCACGTCGGGTATACGAACGCCGGCACAGTGGAATTCATCCTCGACGGGACGGGCCGGTATTATTTCATGGAAGTCAATACGCGTTTGCAGGTCGAGCATCCGGTCACCGAACTCCGGACCGGCATCGACATCGTCCGGGAACAGATCAGGATCGCCTCGGGCGAAAGACTTTCGATGACCCAGCGCGATATCCGGTTCGACGGGCACGCTCTCGAGTGCCGCATCTACGCCGAGGATTCCGCGAGTAACTTCATCCCATTCATCGGCACGATCGGACACATCGCGCATCCGTCCGGGCCGGGGATCCGTCTCGACACGGGAATCGGCGCGGGTTCCGCAATCTCGGCCTATTACGACCCGATGATTTCCAAGGTGATCACGCACGGCACAACGAGGGACGAGGCCCTGGCCATCATGCTGTCAGCCCTCGGGACCTATGAAATTTACGGCGTGAAAACGAACATCGACCTGCTCCAGTGGATCCTCGCCGACCCTGATTTTGTGGCCGGGAAATTCGATACGGGCTTTCTTCACAGGAAATACCGGCCCGAAATGTTCGACGGCGCACCCCCGGAGGTCAGGGACCTTGCGGCGATGGTCGCCGCATTGCTTCACCTCAGGTTTGAAGGCCGGTTTCGGCCGGGGACGGACGGCCACGATCCGAAATGGACCGCCCGGCGGGCCGAGCTGTTGGGGTGACCGATGCCGAGAACATTCGTCGCGACTATTGGCGGGTCCACCTACGACATTCGGGAAGATCGCATACTGAAGGAATTCACCGGCCGCGGCACACCGGTGGTATTTCACCCGTCCTCCGCCGGGACCGATCTTCTCGATGTGCCCCGCGGAAACAGGAGCATCCGTGTCTATGCCAGGACGCTCTCCGACGGATCGAAGGAAATCTGGATCGACCGGTACCGGGTCGTCGTCTCCCTGCAGGACGAACGGCACCGCACGCTTTCGGCCTTTGTCCGTTCGGCGCAAAGCGTCTCCTCCGGGTGTTCGGTGAAAGCGCCCATGCCGGGGCTCATCAGGGAAGTCGCCGTACGCGCGGGCGACGCCGTGAAGAAGGGCCAGCGTCTCATCACCCTCGAAGCGATGAAAATGGAAAACGAAATCTCCGCGCCCATCGACGGGGTCGTGGGGAAGTGCGCGCTGACACCCGGTGTCAACGTCGACAAGGACCAGGAACTCATTCACATCACACCATCGGAAGAACGCTGAGATGGAACAACGTCCGGAAACGACTCAACAACAACCGGCGGCGGGTCCCGACGCCGCCCTGACGCTCGGCTTGACCCGGGAGGAATACGACAAAATCTGCGGCATCCTCGGGCGGGAACCGAATTATTCCGAGCTCAGCATGTACAGCGTGATGTGGAGCGAGCACTGCAGTTACAAGAACTCCATCGCGGAGATCAAAAAGCTTCCGCGCAGCGGGCCGCGCCTCCTCGCGAAAGCGGGCGAGGAGAACGCCGGACTTGTGGACATCGGCGGGGGTTACGCCGTCGCGTTCAAGATCGAGAGCCATAATCATCCTTCCGCCGTCGAGCCGTACCAGGGCGCGGCGACGGGGGTCGGAGGGATCCTCCGGGACATCTTTACGATGGGAGCCCGTCCGGTGGCCGCGTTGAACTCCCTCCGGTTCGGCGACCCGGGGAATGCCCGGACCCGGTATCTCCTCCGGGGGGTTGTCAAGGGAATCGGGGATTACGGGAACAGTTTCGGTGTTCCGACCGTGGCGGGGGAGATCTATTTCGACCCCAGCTACAACGAGAATCCCCTCGTCAACGCGATGGCCGTCGGGATCGTGCGGCACGACAGGGTGGTGAGGGCGATCGCCAGGGGCGCCGGTAACCTTGTGATGATCGTGGGCTCCTCGACCGGACGGGACGGCATCCACGGTGCGACTTTCGCGTCCGAAGAGATATCGGAGGCCTCGGAGAGCAAACGGCCGTCCGTGCAGGTGGGGGATCCCTTCACGGAGAAGCTCCTCCTGGAAGCGACCCTGGAAGCGATCCGCGGAGGGTTTGTGGTGGGAATGCAGGATATGGGCGCGGCCGGGATCACCTGTTCCACCTGCGAGATGAGCGCCAAGGGGGAATCGGGCATTGATCTCGACCTCGGCAGGGTGCCGCTCAGGGAAACAGGGATGGCGCCGTTTGAGATTCTCCTCTCCGAATCGCAGGAACGCATGCTCGTCATCGTTAAACCGGAACATGAGTCCGAAGTACGCAAGATCTTCCAAAAGTGGGATTTACAGTGCGAGATCATAGGCCGTGTCATGGATAATAAAATGGTCGAAATCCGCAGGGGGGAGGAACATGTCGGATCGGTGCCGCCGGATACACTGGTCCTGGGCGGAGGCGCCCCCGTATACATCAGAGAGAGGAAAGAACCACGGTATTTCAGCGAATTGAAGAACCTCGACATGTCCGGCTTCCGGGAACCGTCGGATTACAACCAGGCCTTCACCGCATTGCTCGGGTCCCCGAATATCTGTTCCCGGCAGTGGGTCACCGCACAGTATGATTCTATGGTACGGACAAATACGATAAGCGATTGCTACCTCGACGCCGCCGTCGTTCGATTAAAGGAAACCGACAGCGTGCTCTCCATGAAGACCGACTGCAATTCCCGGTATGTGTATCTCGATCCCTACATGGGCGCCATGATTGCCGTCGCGGAATGCTCCAGGAACCTGGTGGCCGTGGGGACCCGCCCCCTGGGAGTCACCAACTGTCTGAATTTCGGGAATCCGTACAAACCGGAAATTTACTGGCAGTTCAGCGAGGCGATTCGCGGCATAGCCGAAGCCTGCCGTGTGCTCGGCACCCCCGTTACCGGTGGAAACGTGAGCTTTTACAATGAAAATCCGGAAGGCGCCGTCTACCCGACGCCGGTCATCGGCATGGTGGGGGAAACAGACTCGCTCGATTCTACGATGACTGCTGACTTCAAAAGGATCGGGGACGTCGTCCTTGTCCTCGGCCGGACAACAGGCAATATCGGCGGTTCGGAATACCTGGCCACGATTCACCGTACCGTGGGCGGACCGGTCCCGGTTCTCGATATACATGCCGAAAAACGGCTTCAGGACCTCGTCCTCGCCCTGATCGGGAAGAAATTGATCAGATCGGCGCACGATTGTAGTGAAGGCGGGCTCTGTATCGCGCTGACGGAATCCCTGATCGGATCCTTCAGGAAAGGAAACCGGTTCGGCCTGGAGGTCGTGCTGCCCCCGGAAATCCGACCGGATCATTATCTCTTCGGTGAGGATCAATCCAGGATGGTGATTTCAACCGCGGAAGGTAACCTGAAGGGTATCAAGGAGCTTGCGGGGTCGTTGAATGTCCCGGTTCATGAAATCGGCAGGGTGACGGGGAGCGGTGAATTTGTTGCCGGAAAGTTGATCAGGTTGCCGGTTGAAAAGTTGGCCGTTGCCTATGAAGAATCGCTGGCCGCCATGATCGTCGAGCGATGAAACAGATCTGAACCGGTAACGGCAGAGTGGAGGCGGAATAGATAACGAATCAGGAACGAAGAATAACACAATATCTTAACCAAACGTAGCTTTACATAATAACTATTATGAGACAATCAGGTGTCGCGGGTGTCGATTGAATCGCTTGTTTTCTGCCTCTCCCGGAGCTCCTTCATCCTCAGGTATATCAATGCCCCGCCGACCGCCAGAAGGAACATCCCGATGAACCAGACAGAGAGCCTGACACCAAAATCCGGAAGAAGAAAACTGATTAACCGAATTACCATTATGTTAAATATGCTAAAAGGATAGTCGCACCAATATAAACCAACATTACCACTCCCGTAAAGCGTAAGAGCGCCCAAACCCTTCCGCCATTCCGCCCGGCCATCCGGTCTATCCAGGGCAGACATATCAGCCCCATGAACAGGATTGCGACGACGAGGTTGATGAGGATCTCAGTATTTATTCCGGCAAGCGTCCCGGGAAGCACCCTGATCGTCTGAAACAAGGGTAAAAAATACCACTCAGGCCGGATCCCGGGCGGCGGTGAGGCTAGCATATCGGCTTTCGGGCCCAGGAGGGGCGGAAAAAACATCACGAGGCTGAACAGAAGCATCACCCCGACGAGCCATGCCAGCGCGTCTCTGAAGACGAAATCGGGATAAAACGGTATTTCCCCTGATGCCCGAACATTCGCCGGCGCCGCTGAACCGGTGAATTGGTTCAATACGATGTGAAACAGTATCAATCCCACGGCTATCAGGGGTAATACCACCGTGTGAAGGCTATAGAGCCTGGTCAACGCGGTGGCATCGACATACTCGCCGGATCCCCTCAGAAGTTCCACTAGAAAAGTGCCGATGACCGGCAACGAACGGGGAATCTCCGTCCCTATCTGCGTGGCGAAATAACCGTTCGTGTCCCACGGAAGCAGGTGTCCTGTGAATGCAAACCCAAGCAGCATCAGCATGAGGAGAACGCCGGATATCCATGTGAGTTCACGCGGTTTGCGGTATGCCCTGAAAAAATACTTCGATGTCATGTGGACCATGGCGCTGAATATCAGGAGGTGCGAAGACCACCGGTGAACGCCTCGAACGAGCCAGCCGAACCCGACCGCGCTCATGATTTCGGCGACGCTCTCGTGCGCCGTCGCGGGCGTCGGCTGGTAATAAAGGCTCAGTAATATTCCCGAGATCACCTGGATAAGGAAAAAGAAGAGCGTCAAACCACCGAAAAGGTACCAGGAGGTGTGACGATGGGCCGGCACGCGCTTTCTCCGGAGGAATTTTACGATTTCCCCGGAAGGACTCCTTTCTTCCAGCCATTTCCCGAACCCACTCATCGCGCCTATATGACCGTTATATAGATGTCGTCGCCCCTGACCTCAACGCGGTATGGCTGCAACGGGCGGACGGCCGGACCGGAGAGATTCTTCCCGTCCGGATCGAACTGGCTCCCGTGACAGTTACACCGGAATTTCTGTTCTTCCTCAAGGAATTCGACGAGGCACCCGAGGTGCGTGCATTTCCCGGAGAATGACCGGATCTGACCCGACTCTGTTTCCCTGACGAACAACGCGGTTTTCCCCTGCCTGAAGAGCTTCACCGTCCCGGGGGAAAATTCCGACAGCTTCCCGACGGGAACCGGAGCCGGAGTTCCGGCTGCTGTTCCCGGCGGTATGATGTACTGAACCAGGGTGTAAACAACAGGCAGCGAACATATCGACGCCCATGCGGATAATATCCGTTGTATAAAACTTTTTCTCGTCATGAGGTATTCAAATTTCGGACAGCCGGGTCTGTCTCGTAGACCCCTCTGAATGTCACGACGGCGGGTCCTTCAAGTGTAATATCCGTGAACGTCATACCGGTGCGTCTGAAGCCCACCCGGAGAATTTCGCCGCTCAGAGGAGTCACGCGCACCGACCGGGTCCCCTCCTCTCCCTCCAGAAGCGAATACACGAGGGCTGCGGCCACCGCGCCGGTGCCGCATGCCCGGGTTTCAGCCTCCACCCCCCTTTCATACGTCCGGATCCTCACCTCTTCTTTTCCCATGATGGTGATGAAGTCAACATTCGTGCCGGATGGGCTGAATTCGGGGTGATGACGTATTTTACGGCCCGTTTCCAGAACTGTTGCCGCATCGGGCCCATCTTTGTCCACGACGAGGATCAGGTGCGGTGAACCCGTATCGATGAAGTGTCCCAGCAGATCTACATTGCCGGGCCGCAGGGGGATATTCATCCTTGGAAGGCCGGGGTCATCCATATCGAGGATCACCCCGTTACCGCTCCTGGCCCCCCGATAGAGACGCCCGCACGCGAGGAAGGATACATGGTCCCGTCCCAACAGGTCCATCATATACGAGGACGCGCACCTGCCGCCGTTTCCGCACATACTCCCGGAGGAGCCGTCGGCGTTGAAATAGTCCATGGTGAAATCGGCGTTCTCCGCGGGTGATATGAGGATGACGCCGTCGGCCCCGATACCGCGAGGCCGATCGCACATGGCGGGGATAACCGGTATCCATCCCGGCTTGGCGGTTTCATTCATCCGGTCCACGACGACGAAATCGTTGCCGGCGCCGCTCATTTTGAGGAAAGGGATTTTCACGTCAGCCAATGGTCAGGGTTTCAATGACGTAATATAAAAAAAATCCCGGCCGTAAAGCCGGGATCACGTGGAGATGCGGGGAATCGAACCCCGGTCCGAAGAGAAGACCACCCTACCCTCTACATCAATAGTCCGGCCGGAAAGCTTCATCCGCTGTCACCGGGCCGAACTCGGTTCAAGCAGACTATCCCGGTATTGTTTCGCCCTGCTGCCCCGGAACCGCAGCAAGACTAGCCCGGTACAAGCGACACCCCGTTCCGTCCACCCGGGCGAGGACGGGCGGGATGGGTTGCTTAGTTAATTAAGCAGCCAGTGCGTAATCGTAGTTCGCACTTATGGTTTTCCAGTTTTTGTGCGTGTGTCCGGAGAACACGAGATGCCAGCAGGACCATCTTCATCCCCGTCGAATCCATGTCATCCCCTCAATTCAAAGATACGCAATTCGGGACAAGAATTCAACCGTGGAATATGCCGGTGTGATATCGCCTGGCGTACAGCTTCTGAAGTTGTCCTTTCATCAATGAAAATGCCTCCTCCGGCGTGTCCGCGAAGCTGAACAGTTTCGTGTCGGCTTTTGTGATGACCCCGAGTCTGACCATCTCGTCGAAATTCATTATCGAATTCCAGTATTTCCGGCCGTAGAGGATGATCGGCAAGGGGTTGGTGATTTTCTTCGTCTGGACGAGGGTGAGCACCTCCATGAGTTCGTCGAGTGTGCCGAATCCCCCGGGAAACATCAGGAGGCCTTTCGCGGGGTAGAGAAACCAGAACTTTCTCATGAAAAAGTAATGAAATTCGAATCCCAGCTCTTTCGAAACGTATGGATTCGCGTCCTGTTCAAAAGGTAGGCTGATATTCAATCCGATCGATCTGCCCCCCGCCTTGATCGCGCCCTTGTTCGCCGCCTCCATGATCCCCGGCCCTCCCCCGGAGCAGATCGCGAACTGCGCGTCCTTGTTCAGGCTTTTTGACCACCTGGTGAGAAGGTAGGTCAGTTTTACGGCATCCTCGTAGTATGCAGACATCCCGAGTGCGATCTTCGCCTTCTCCAGATCTTCCGGCACATTCCCCGGCCCGATTTTCCTGGAACGGTATTTTGCCTTGAGAAGGTCGAGTCTTTTCCTGGCGAGCGTCCGGGGCAGGACCCTGGCGGAGCCGAAGACGACGATGGTGTTCTTCACCCCCTCCTTTTTGAATCGTCCGAGAGGCTCGAGGAACTCGGAGAGGATCCTGATCGAACGCCCGATGGGGCTGTTCAGGAACTCGGTATTTCTGTAGGCTTTGACTGGTTTCATGATGGTTTTCTCAATGCATACTCAAATGATGGACCTTCCACCGTCGGCGGTGAATACCTGGCCGGTGACATATCCGGCGTGCCTGGCAAGGAACACGACGAGCTCGGTGATATCTTTCGGGGAGCCATATTTCCGGAGGGGAATCCGGCGTTTCGGGATGTGCCGTAACCCCGTTTCCTCTCCCCGGATCAGAATCGTTCCCGGCGCGATCGCGTTGACCCGGATCGCCGGGGCCAAACCCTTTGCGAGGCACTTCGTCAGCATCACCACTCCCGCCTTTGAAACTGAATAGGGAAGGTATCCCGACCATGCCTGCAACCCTCCGACCGATGCAATATTGATGATGGACCCTCCCCCCTTCCCTTTCATGCTCCTTGCGGCGGCCTGCGAACAGAAAAACATCCCCTTAAGGTTCGTGTCGAAGGCATCGTCCCAGGATTTCTCCGTCGTGGAAAAGACACTGCTTTCCCTGAAGACGGCGGCGTTGTTCACCAGGAGGTCGATCCTGCCGAACGCCCGGACTGCGCCGGAAATGATGGTCCTGGCCCCCGCGACGGTCCTGATATCTGACCGGACCTGCACCGCGGCACCGCCGTCCGCCCTTATCGATTTCACGACATCCAGCGCGCCTTTGCGGGATCGGTTGAAATGGACGACGACGGCATAGCCCTCCCGATGGAGGGCCAGGGTGATCGCTTTCCCCAGACGGATCCCGGCGCCAGTGACGACCGCGACCGGGCGCGGCGGGGAACTATTCCTGGACTTCATACTCTTCATATCCCGCCGGGAGGCCTGAAAGACACCTGCACGGAAGACTCCGGCCGACACCCTCCGGGATGAAATCGAGCATGGGATCTTTCATCTCTATCCGCCGGTAACCGAGTCCGATCCAGCCATTCTGCCGGGGGGAATAGACCGTGCTCGTGATCCGGCCCGCCTCGCGGTCACCCTGGAGCAATTTCCCGGGGGACAGCGAGGGACCGTCATAATCCGGCAGGAGGAAGAGTGAGAGGATTTTCTGGAGTTTCCTGTAGGTATCGAGTCTGGCGATCACCTCCTGGCCGATATAACACCCTTTTGAAAAGCTGATATACTGTTTGAGTCCCGCCTCGAGGGCATTCACTTCCGGGCCGAGCTCGCGGCCGAGCGCCGGGACGGACTCCTCGATTCTCACCGTTTCAAATGTCAGGGTATCAGCAGTGCGAATTTCCTCTTCCGACCAGCGGAACATCGGGGCCGTGTTCTCCATGGTACAGTCCTCTCCCGGTATGTACAGATAGCCGGGAACCGATCCGAGATCTTCGCGGAGGATCCAGCCCCGGTTTCCCGGCGCATCCAGAACCCGATCGTCATGAAACTTACCGGCACCCCCCTCCGCGCATATCTTTCGGATGAGATCAGGCGATCCCGGACCATATATCGAGTAGAAAGGTATGCGGTCGTGCGTTGCCGTGATCCTCAGATCGTCCATGATGATAAACTTCCCGAACCACCGGGCAAGTTCGTTCCCGGCCCCGGGGCTGCCGATGAGCAGGGCCCGTTCCCCCGTTCTGACGATCGTGACGAAATCGATGACCCTCCCCTTCTCATTGACGATGACCGTCCTTCGGGTTTGCCCGTCGGCGAGCGTCAGGAGGTCGTTCGTCGACATCCTGTGGAGGAAATCAAAAGTCTCTTTCCCCTCGATGCCGATGAGTGAGCGTTCAAGGATAACGGACGCGGCCGAATCCCTGAGGGAGGCGTATCCCTCGAGATGTTTCGGGGCGATGTTCGGGCCCGATTGGCGGATGGCCATAGAATAGATCAGCGTGAAGTCAACACGGGCCGGAGTCCGGCAACTTCTGGGTACAATCGTAGAGGTCGCAGCACGTGTGGCAGACCCGCTTGATCGCGCGGTATCCCAGGAACTCGATATCGTTGGAGACATATCCGGCCGCGGGTTGTTCGGTCCTGAGGAGGTCTGTGCTGAGATACTTCCTGTTGTCATCCGGCAGCACCGTCGCGACCACGGAGTCCGGGTCCATTTCATTCTGAGCCTTCACCGCGCCGATGAAATTGCATCCCGATGAAATGCCTACGGCCAGGCCCATCTGAGCTCCCATTTTCTGTGCCGTCAGGATCGCATCCCCGTCGCTCACGCCGATCACGCCGTTGAGTGAAGGAAGATCCACGATTGCCGGTATGAATTCGTCGGAGATCCCCTGGATGCGGTGTTTCCCCACCTTGTGACCGGTGGACAGTGTCGGGGATTCGAGCGGTTCGATGGGATGGACCCTGATCGATGGATCCTGCTTCCGGAGATACTTTCCCACCCCCATGATGGTTCCCCCCGTCCCGACGCCGGCGACGAACGCGGCCGGTTTCAATGATTGAAACGCCAGCTGCCACCAGAGCTCGGGTCCCGTCGTTTCTTCATGGGCGGCGACGTTCGACGGATTGCTGAATTGGCTCGGCAGGAATACGTCGCCTCTCTCCTTCGCCAGCGATTCCGCACGGGCGATGCTCCCGAGGAACCCCCCTTCCTCCCTGGTGACCTGGACGATCGTGGCTCCC
>DATDQD010000010.1:0-7225 GCA_035292425.1 Bacteroidota bacterium | reverse complement strand
CAGTTTTTTCCCATGAGGAAACTGTACGGTCGCCTTCGCGGTTTTATACTGCTTGAGTTCGCTCCGGTGCTCCTCGATGACCGGCGTCGGGATGTACAACCCGATGTGGCTACTAAACACCGCAAAATAGGCCAGCCGCCCCTTATAATGATAATAGGGCATGCGATAGCTGATCTTTTCCGCGGCATCCGGCGCCGTGCGTTTAATTACAGCCCGGAGCTCCCGGAGTTTGCCCCGCAATTCCCCCGGGGCGCCCGCGATGTACTCATCAACAGTTATTGGTTTTTCCATGGTGTTCCTGTCCGTAGAGATCGCCCGCCAGGTACTTCAGGCCGGTATCGACGGCGACCGTGACCACCGTATGGCCCGGGCCCAACTCCCGCGCAAGCTGGCACGCCCCCGCCACATTCATGCCGCTGGATGTGCCCGCGAAGATCCCCTCTTCCCTCGCCAGGCGCCACGCCATCTCCCGCGCCTCGGCCTCGTCGATCCCACGCGCCTCGTCATACAAGGCCTTATCGAGCAATGGAGGTAGGAATCCGATGCCGATCCCCTCGACGTGGTGCGTTCCGCTCGTGCCTTTCGAAATGACCGGCGTGGAGGCAGGCTCGAGCGCGACGATGCGCGGGGAAGGATTGAGGCTACGAAGGACGCGCGCGACGCCCATCAGCATGTGGGATGTGCCGACCGAGGCGCAGAACGCGTGGACGGGCTCTCCGGATTGTTCTATGAGCTCCCGGCCGATCGGCTCATATCCCTTCGCGCCGTCACGATTGTGAAGCTGGTCGGTGAAGTAGCACGGCCCCGATGCCGCAATTTCCCCTGCGCGCTCCATCATCCGGGGGACGAGGTCAGGTGTCACCTGTCCACCCTTACTCGGTATTACATCCAGCTCTGCCCCGAAGGCCTTCATCGTCTGGAGTTTCTCTTTCGCAAAGGCGTCGGAGGAGACGACGCGAAACCGATATCCCTTGACGGCGCAGACGAAGGCGAGCGATGAGCCCGTGCTCCCACCGGTGTATTCCACCACCGTCATGCCCGGGCGCAACTCCCCGCGTTTCTCGGCCTCCTCGATCATCGACAGCGCCAACCGGTCCTTGTAGGAGCCTGTCGGGTTGTAGTATTCGAGTTTCACGAGGACATCGGCGGAACCCGGCGCCACGACCTTGTTCAACCGGACCACGGGGGTGTTGCCGATCGCCTGCAACACCGAGAGAGCTGTTTCCCTGATCATCGGCCTTTGATCTGATGACTGATTTGCGCCCCTTCGCAGGGATTGTACAGAAATTATTGACAAATATCTATCGGTATGGGTATACTCTTATATTGCAGGAAGGGAAGGATGGCGTGAACGGTGTGCCTCGCGATTCGGATGAAAATATTCGCCTTCCCGATCGGCGTTCCGCTGGCCGGTGGGACGGTGAACCTCTTTACGCAGATTGGAATCAGGGGGTGGATGGTATCAGGGGGAGACGGCGGCGCAAGTCGAGGCCCTTGGTTCACCCACCTTGAAGCCAATCCTCCGTCTTGATTTCTTCTCATGCATAAGCCCCCGGATTGCATCAAAGATGCCCTGAATTTCGGTGTCGTGGGTCTCGAGCTTCCGCTCGAGTTCGGCAAGTTTCCCTGCAAGTTCCTTATGAGCGCTCATGAGATCCCGAAGTTTCACAAAGACACGCATGATCGCAACGTTCATCAGGACTGCACGGGGTGTATGCAGGACTCCCGAGAGCATCGCGACGCCCTGCTCGGTGAAGGCATATACCGCCTTCGAATATTTCAAGGATGTCACAGTTTGTGATATCCTCAAGATCTCCTCCCGCGTGAGCTCGAACATGAAATCGGATGGAAAACGCTCTTTATTACGGCGAACAGCCTGCATGAGCGCCCGCGTCTCAACACCATAGAGCTCAGCAAGGTGCAATCCGAGCATTACCTTTTCTCCTCGTACGAAAAATATCTTGTGTTCGATGACTTCAGGTGAAACGACAGCCTTCATTGTGGGAATTTGACGAAATGCGAAACCTCCCGCAAGGAAAATGTCCGATGGGATGACAAATGGGGATAAATACGTATAGAAGAGTTTGACGCGGCACCAACTGTTAGGGATCGCAATCTACGATGTCACTTCTCCCCCTCCTGGCAACCCTGGGGGTTGAGGCCGCTCATCACGTGTTTGATCGCGCTGTCCTTCCCTCCGGCGTCCATCGCCTGGAAGATCACCAGGAGCGCGTAACGGTTGTCGGCGTAGAGGACGTTCTGGAGTTTGCTCAGTTTGGCGGTGTATCCTGCAAGGAGGGACTGGTAGTCGTCCCTGGAGGAGTAGAGGGGATCGATGAGGGTGGAGTATTTTGTGAGGTTAACATCAGAATCCCCCATGATGGTGTGATTGGATCGTAAGGTTTTCATTTATCGCAGCAGGATCAGCTTCCTTATCGTCGAGTACACCGCCCCCGGGTCGGCGAGATTGACGGCCGTGAGCCTGTAGAAATACGACCCGCTCGCGCGATCGCCCGCGTTCCATTCGAACGAATGATACCCCTCCGCTCGGATGCCTTCATAGACGGACACGACTGGACGTCCCAGGATGTCGTGGATCGTGAGTGTCACCCTGCTGTCTGCGGGAAGTTGAAACCTGATCGTCGTCGAAGGATTGAACGGGTTGGGATACGATTGATCCAGAAAATAGGTATCGGGAATGAGCGGCGCATTCACATCTTCGGCCATCGGCGGAGCGGGCGGCAGTTCGCCGTTCGATCTGATCGTCACCGCGCGCCTCACCTCGCGACTCAACCCGCTACTCAACTCGCTATTCAACGCGTACTCCGTCATCGGTGCCCCCGAGAGCGTGATCGATCCGGCGTGGTTCGTGTACACCCAGTAACCATACCCCGGATGGATCGTGTCAATTTCAAAATACCCGGCTGCATACCCGAAACTGAAGAACGGGCTCAGGATCAGTGTCGCATCGTCGGTGGAGACATTCGCGACGGCCACGGGACCCGAGATCGACCCTATCAGGTTCCAACCTTCCGCGAGGTTCAGCGTCATCTCGGGGATGTCGGAGCCGCTTATCGTGACATCCACCGCCGCCGGAAATCTCAACCAGTATCCGATCCCCGGAGTCAATACCTCCCTGAACTGATAGCCACCCGCCGCATAGAGGTACGCGCCGCTCGATGCCGTCGGGAAGGTCACGTGGACTGAATCATTGCTGAGGATAAACGGGGTCGATACGAGGTTCCATTTCTCATGGTATGCAATGACCGATGAACCAGATTCATCAGTTTCGACAGGATTCCCAATTGAATGACCCGCCGAACCTGAAATTTGCGCCGACAGGGCGCACGCGACGACCAGCGTGAGCGCGGCGAGGCAAGCGATTCCCCCCTTTATAGATGGATTCATATCAATCTCCACTGTATGGATTCGACGTTTGAGTCTGAGACCTGTCGATCAACGCAGAAGGACCAATTTTTTCGTTTCAACGGTTCCTCCCGCGTTGAGCCGGAGGTAATACACGCCGCTCGGGAGCGCCGAGGCGTCCCACTCGATCGTTTTATAACCCGCTGGCTGGTTTCCATCGATCAACACGTCGACGATCTCCCCCACCAGGTTATACACCATCAGCCGGACATCGGTTGACATCGGCAGGGCGAATTGGATGGTCGTTGACGGGTTGAACGGGTTCGGGTAGTTCTGCCGAAGATGCACTTCCTCAGGCGTCCCCGCCATGGCGAGCACTTCGTCACACGGGGGCGGCGGAGGGTCCTCACGCGCTTCCTGAATGTTAATCCTATTACCGGCCGCGATCGGACCGGAGGCGCCCAGAATCAACGAACCCGCCATATCGACTTTCACCCAATACCCTCTCCCGGGCTCGATGGTATCGGTTTCGAGGTAACTGGTCACATAGGAATAAAATCTCGATGTGCTCATGCCGCCCGGTACCGAAATGATGGCGCTGACCGCCACGGGATCGCTGATCGACCCGATTAAATTCCAGCCCGGGCTCACGATCACGGTATCGGTCAGCAACAATTCGCCCTGGAACAGGATTTCCTGATCGCTGTCGAACTTCGCCCAGAAACCACCGGCGTTATAGAGCGTATCCCTCTGGACGTAAACCCCCTGATAGGAAAACGCGTGCGTTGTCGCCGTCGGGAACAGGGCGCTTGTCAGGTAATCTCCGACGACCAGGGGAACCGAGACGAGGTTCCACCTCGACAGGACGCTCGCCGATCGGGCGTGGGCCTCTTCGATGGAATTCCTGCCGACGATATCAAGTGTCGTCACGCTTGTGTCCGTGACGACGATGAGTGTGTCGGTGAGCATGTTCACGTAGTACGTCGACCCGTCTTCCGTATCCCTGATGATCAGGGTCTCCCAGCCCTGGGACGCCAATCCCGAAGGCCATCTGAAGGTGAACGGATAACCGCCGTCACCGGGCTGGAATTGGATCCGGAAGGTGTCGAGTTTTACCGGCTCCTGGAGATGGATCCGTAACCCGAGCTCCATGCAGGCGCTGAGGGTCCGATGCTCGACAAACCGGACATCAAAAACCGTGGGGGGAGGCGGAGGGGGTAATGTTTGTTCCTGCAGGTTCCAGTTCAGGACGCCGTCGGGACAGTAGGTCCCGTTCTCGTGGACACCGAAGGTATCGATCGCAATACCCGTCCCGGCGTCGCTCACGGTGAGGGGGATGAGGCGCCACGGGGAGTCCGTGGGGTTGTTCGAAATGGTGAAGACGGCGTCACTGATGTCGCCGACACCGGCGTCTTCGGCGGACCTGATCCTCACCTGGCACTGCGTTGACGGCGTGTTCGGAACGAGCCAGTCATAACTCCCCGTCGACGGTTGCGACGCAATCCAGATCCAGTTCAGCCCCTGGTCCGTCGTGTAATCGATCACGACGCCGCCGACGCTGGCCGATGTCCAGGAGATGTCCCGGTTGGATCCGGCATACCAGGTTTCGCCACCGTTCGGGGCATCGACGGAAATGGATGGAGGCGGCGGCATGTCCAGCCGGTTGCTGCCGATGATATACAACCAAGACCCAAGAAAATTCAGGATGGAGAGGGACGAGTCCGTCAACATGTCCGCACTATAGAACGTGCCGGTCACGGCGTCCTGGATCACGAGACTATCCCAACCCTCCGCGGCAAGCCCGGCGGGCCAGGTGATCTCCACCGGGAACCCGTTATCACCGGTTTGAAGGTTGAGCTTGAACGTATCCAGTTTATAGGGCTCCTGAAGATGCAGCCTGAGACCGGTGCCCAGGCAGACACTGCCCCATTGGTGCTCCACGAAACGTATGTCGAACACCTCGGACGGCGGGAGAGGCGGCATCAGTTGTTCGCGTAAATCCGGATCGAGTTGCCCGTCGACGCAATACGTCGCGTTCTCGTGGACACCGAACGTATCGGTCCGCGATTCCCCTGAAGAATTAGCGACAGTCAGGCTTACGAGGCGCCGGATCGCGGGCGGGGGCGGAACGGGGATGGTAAAGGCCCCGTCGCCCACATCGTTGATCGTCGAGTCCGAAACCGCGCTGATTCTCACCAGGCATTGGTTCGAAGGGGTGTTGGGAATGAGCCAGGGGTACGTGCCGGTCGACGGCTGGGTCGCGATGAAATTCCAGGTTGTCCCCAGGTTCGTGCTGTACTCGATCGCGACATTCGCGACGCCGACGGAACCCCAGGTGATGTCGTGCGTGCTGCCCGGGACCCAGTATTGGCCGCCGTTCGGTGAAGTCACCGTCACCGTCCCGCCGGGAGGAGTGTCAAGCCAGTTCCGGCCGATGATATAGAACGTTCTCACCGCCTCATTGGCGACGACGAGGCTCGTTTCGGTGAGCATGTCGGTATAGAAGAGTGGATTGTATCCCGTATCCCGGAGGATCAACGGACTCCATCCCCCGGTTGAGAGGCTCTCGGGCCACTGCAGTGTCAGGGGGTATCCGGCGTCGCTCGGAATGATATTGAGCCTGAATGTATCCAGCTTGAACGGTTCTTGCACGTGAACATTCAGGCCGAGTTCCAGGCAGGTGCTGTTTGTTCGGTGCTCCTGAAAACGAACATCGAACACACCCGGCGGCGGGGTCGGGGGCAGCGTTACTTCATTGAGGTCCGGGTCGAGCATCCCGTCGGGACAATAGGTCGCGCTTTCATGGACGCCGAACGTCACGATCCCAAAGCCCGAACCACCGTCCATGGTCGTGAGCTGGACCAGCCGACGGGCGGCATTCACCGATTCCGGGGAGATTGGTCCTTGCGGGGATGTGAGAAATTGCGCGATCACCGGTGATCCAAGATTCCCCAGGGTGAGACAAACAGCGATGATCAGGAGATGGGCGCAGAGCGTCGGCGTGTGACGGAAAGCGTTGAGAGGCATTGTCATCGGATTTAACACTCCTCGCATTTGAACCGGATCACCAGGGTGGTGCGAACGATCAACAAGAGGTCGGGAAGGAACAACTGGCGAAATGATGAAGGAAAGTACGAAAGATTGTCGTGAAATTCAATTGGACGGGATTCGGTTCACCCCCCTGCTAAGCCCCCCTGAGCTCCCCAAACTCCCTCTTTTTCTCCTCGTTCATCCCTTATTGTCGAGTACGGTTTTTTAAATGTGCGGCTCTTCTACACCAAAACCGATGCGTCGCCGGGATGGTGGACCCGTCGGAGCGGTCATCTGCCTGATCGCGTCGAAGACGACACGGAACTTCTGGTCATACCTCTTTTCAAGATCATCCAGCTTTCGGGCAAGGTCCTTCTGAGCCGCAATGATCTCGCGCAACCGTACGAACGCACGCATGATTTCGATATTGACCTGGATCGCCCTCGTACTCTTGAGGACGGATGACAGCATTGTCACACCTTGTTCTGTAAACACAAAGGGGAGAAACTTGCTATGGGCGCCCCTCTTCAACGCCTTCGTTTCGACCATGTAGAGTTCCGCGAGATGTGCATCGAGCATCACCCTTTGACCGCGGATCAGGAGAATTCTTTTTTCAATAACGTCAGGGATTGGAGTGACCGGTGTCCCCATATCACATCAGCTTCCACGAAACTCAAACAATTCTCCATCTGATGCCGCCATCTGAATAAATTTATGAAATGCCAATCATCTCGCAAGGGAATTGTTCGGTGTGAGAAAAAATGGGGGAATGTACCTATTAATAACTTCGACGCGGTTCTATGTAGTACGACCGGTTGAAGATGCCGAT
>DATDQD010000009.1:0-2003 GCA_035292425.1 Bacteroidota bacterium | reverse complement strand
GTGAAGGAATATCCGAACGCCGTCTTCTTCGCCGGCAAGCTGGTGTTCCAGAAGGAACGGTGGTACCAGCGCTTCCTGCACAACGAGACCGCTCAGCAGTTCCAGCGCAGGATCCAGTTCGCCGGGCTCTTCTCGATGGTCCTGCCGATCAGGATCTTCGCCGACGCGGGGACGAAGGCGGCGCCGCTGTCCAGCCGCTGATCCGGGATGGTTTATCCGGCCGACCTCCGGACCGCAATCAGCTCCGCCACGATGCTGATGCCGATCTCTTCGGCCGTGCGTGCGCCGATCGGCATCCCGATCGGTGCGTGCACCGTGGCCAGGCGCTCTTTTGAAATCCCTTCCTTTTCGAGACGGCCGAATGTCAGGCTCACCTTCCTCCTGCTCCCGATCATGCCGACATATTTCGGGCTGAACCGCATGCACGCCCCGAGGACCGCCTCGTCGTGCCTGTGCCCGCGCGTCACGATCACGACGTACGATTTCCCCGTGGGCGACACCCTCTCCATCGCAGTGTCGAACCGCTCGCACACGACGGCCCGCGCGCCAGGGAATCGCTCCCGGCCGGCGAACTCGGGCCGGTCGTCGACGACCGTGACGCTGAACCCGGCCGCCGCCGCGTAGAGCGCGACGGCCCTGCCGACATGCCCGCCGCCGAAGATCACCAGGGGAGGAGCCGACTCGATGAACTCGAAGATCCGTTCCTCCGTTTCGCTTTTCGTCGTGCGCGCGGTCGTCCGGGGATCCAGCGAACGGACGATCTCCGCCGTCGCGACCGGGTCGGGGTCGCTCCCCGCGGATACGACGACCGATCCGTCCGGCCGGTAGAGCGATTTCAAGGTTGTGCCGTCTGTCCTGATGGCGGTCAGGACGACGCAATCCCTTCCCTCCCCCGTTTCCGACAGGAGTTTTTCAAATAGAGGCAGCGTCGCGCGCGTGAGGGCTTCGGTCAGGATTTCCACCGAACCGCCGCAGGTGAATTCCGTCTCCCCGAATTCGTCGTCGAGCCTGAAACGCTCCAGGACGCCGGCCCCCTCTGGGAGGCCCTTCGCGACGGTCCGCATCACGGCCCCGTCGAGGCATCCCCCTCCCACCGTGCCCTTCGCGACGGGCCCCCTGTCGACCGTCACCAGCATCCGGGAGTGGAGGGGCGCGGGGACCGATCCGGAGGAACGGATGATCGTCGCAAGGTAGAGCTTTCTCCCCTCACGAAGTCCGCGGCTGATCTCTTCGAAGACGCGCATATTCCTGCTGTGTGTCGATGTTCGTAAGGATCCCCTCGTCGCCCGTCCGCACTTCCACGATATCCGAAATCCTGGAGCGCGTCACCGCCCTGGCGCCCACGGAGAGCGGCGCCTTCGCGAGCTCCCCGAACAGCGTGGACGGGAAGACCACCGGATGCCCGCGCCGGCCCCGGCATGTGGGAATGACGATCTTGCCCACATGCAGAAGCGCGGCGCTCACGACCAGCCTGAGCGTGCCGATCCCGACCATTGGATGATCCACCGGGTGGACGATGACTCCCGCAGGGTCATGGGGCCGGAGCGCCCCGATCCCGGCGAGAAGGGATGAGAGCTGACCCTGTTCGGGCCTGGGATTGATGACGACCTCGATATCATGAGCGGCGATTTCCGCCAGGACGGCCGGCGCGTTTTTGCCGAGCACGAGCGCGATCTTCCCGGTACCGAGGGCGCGGTAATTATCCAGAATCCTGCCGAGAAAGGTGGTGCCGTCGACCGGCAGGAGGGCCTTGGGCCTTCCCATGCGCACGGAATCCCCCGCCGCGAGTATAAGAGAAGCGATCATGATGGGGGATCACCCCGCCAGGTCCGTAAGGCAGCGCCTGACCATGACCTCGACCATCTTTTTCCGGTATCCCACCGATTCGTAGGCGTTGGGGAGCGGCGTGACCGATGCGGCGGCTTCCCGCGCGACGGCTTCGATCAGTGAGGCGTCCGGTTTTTTCCCGGAGAGCATCTCTATCCCACGGCGAAAATCCACCG
>DATDQD010000008.1:0-6338 GCA_035292425.1 Bacteroidota bacterium | reverse complement strand
GTTGACCTCGGATTTGAACCGATATTTTACGAAAATTACATCATACCGACAAATTCAGTCGAGGAAATTCCACGTCAGGCCGAACCGGACGGCGCGATCGTCCATCGGGTAGAAGACCAGCATCGTGTAATGCCTGTCGAGGAGATTTTCCCATATAAAATGGATGACGGCGTCTCCGATTCCCGCGAAGAGGACGAAGTCCACCGATTCCGCCGGAGGGATATCGTCACCGGTCGGGACGAAGAGTTCGTATCTCTGCGAGTAGCCCTCGCCGTCGTACGCCGAAAAATATCGTCCGCGGAATCCCATCTTCAGATCGAGGTGACCGCCCACCAGGCGGTCCCGGATGTAGATCCCGCCGCCCAGGTTCCACCCGGGGGCGTACCGCCTCCTTGTGCCTTCTCCATAGGCGAGATAATCGCCGGTGAACTCGGCCAGGAAGCTCCCGATCCTGAGCGCCGCCGCAGCGGAAATCCCGCTGCGGATCTCGTTCCCCCTCCGGTCATAAGCGAGCGGGGGCCCCCCCGCGGTCGCCGCCGAATCGAGGATGACCGCCCCTCTGACCTCCCTGTGAAAAACGCTCACCGAGGCGTATGTTCCCCCGGAGTCACCCGCGAACAGGCCGCCGGCGATCACGTCGTGACGCTCCGGGTCGGGCGTGGAAAGGGGGAGGGCGAGCGACCGGACCCCGAACGCCTCCGCGAAGGAGGGGAACCTGTGCGACCTCGAAAAGCCGCCGGTCACGGTGAGTATCCCGGCGATACGCAGGCGCACGTCGGCGCCGACCGAAAGCCTCCCGAGGTCCAGGTACCGGTCGAATCGCGCGGCCGGCGATATCGTGGACGGCCCGATCTTCAGGGCGAGGCTCCCCGATATCCCGGCCTGGGTCGACCCGTGGGTCCCGATGTTCGGGTCCTGCAGGAGGCGGCGGTTCCGCATTTCGAGGGCGACGGCAAGCCTGCTGCCGGCGATCCCGCGCGAATGGGCGATCCTGAATCCGTACGATTGCTCTTCACGAGTATCCCGGAAGGGGGTGCCGGTCGAGCCCGAGCCGCCCGCCTCGTCCCGGTACTCGCGGAATACCGACCCGAATTGCATGTCGAAAGTAGTCAGATCGCCATCTTCCCTCCCGATCGCCCCGCCGGCGACGACGTCGTGCCTGACCAGCTTTTCCGTCGCGGAGGGGTTGACGACCAGCGCGCGGATCGGTTCGAACCGGAGGGACTCAGGGGTCGAGAGCGAGACGCCGTCGTTCAGGCCTCTCTCCCAGCGGGTGAAGATGTCGGAGACGTAGACGGCCGCGCCGTCCAGGTCGTAGCGGAGCTTCACCCGGGCATTCCAGGCATCGAAGGCTGAATTGGCGTATCTCCCGTCGGAGACAGGATGCTGTACCCCCAGCGCGACATTGACGCCTCTCGCGACGTCCTGCCGCAGCGATCCGTCAAGGACACTGTACCCGTAGGCCGACTGCGAGTACCGGATGCGGGAAAAAGGCCGGGGGGCCCGCGTGCTCCGTGAAACGAAATTGAGCACACCCCCCGCGCCGCCGGGAGCATGGGAGAATCCGCCGGGAGACGGGGCGAACTCTATCGATTCAGCGAAATCCGCCGGGTAGATGTCGGCCATGTACAATCCGGTCGAAGGATCGTTGAGAAGAAGCCC
Source organism: Bacteroidota bacterium (assembly GCA_035292425.1). Classification (GTDB taxonomy): domain Bacteria; phylum Bacteroidota; class Ignavibacteria; order UBA10030; family SZUA-254; genus SZUA-254. Next base: position 4,676 of record DATDQD010000008.1, on the reverse strand, counting down.
GTCGGCGAGGAATGAAACGGCACCGTCGCTCAGGCCGTTCACGGAAAATTTCCTGCGGAATCCACCCAGCCCGGTTTCGGAAACAAATACGCCTGTGAAATTCCGGAGAAGGTCCCCCGTCGAGCGGAAGGGGATCAGGCCGAGAGCGGTATCGGGTATGCCGGCGACCGGGAGCGCGGAGTGTGCGAGTGAACCGATGCCGCGTATCGGAGGGACCACCGTGGAGTCGGCGACGGCGCCGGCGCCGGAATCGGCCACGTCATCGCGGACCTGCGCTTCAGCGCGCGGGTAAAGCGACAGCGCGAGGATAAGGAGCAGAGGGGGGACTTTCAGGCGAAACGGCACGTGATTTCTCGGCAAGTGAAGCGGAATATAGAGAAAAGGATCACCTCAATCAATCCCGGCAATCCCGGCAATCCCGCGTTCGGTGATCCTCAGGTCGGGAGTGAATCCGGGCCGGGTCAGGAAGATCCGGTGTTCCGCGCCGAGACGCCCGGCGGTTTCCACAGCCGTCTCCTCCCGTTGGAAAATCGCAAAGAGCGCCGAACCGCTTCCGGAGAGAAGGCAAAAATCGGCGCCGCATTCATACAATCGGCTTTTGATCTCCCCGACGGCCGGGTGCGACCGGAGAACCGTTCCCTCGAAGTCGTTGAGGAGGAGGTTTCTGAGGAGATCGGGGCGGTCAAGGTGCCGGATCAGCAATGTCCGGAGGTCGTCCGCGCCGGTGTAGCCTCGGGGAACGACGGATTGATACGCGGTTCGCGTGGAAAGGCAGATGCGCGGGGCCACGACCAGGACGGTGTGCGGGAGGACCAGCGGAAAATATGAAAGCTTTTCACCGAGGGAGGTGGCATGGGCCGATCCTTCCCCCAGGAAGTAGGGAACGTCCGCACCGATCCCGAGCGCGATCTCCGCGAGGACGCCGGGGGAGGGATCGAGCCGCCAGAGCCGGCAGAGGAGCTGAAGGGCCGCCGCCGCATCCGCGCTCCCTCCGCCGAGTCCCGCCCCGTACGGTATTCGCTTTTTCAATGTCATTGCAGCTCCGGAACGGACATCGAACCTCTCCCTCAGTTTTTCGGCCGCGACCAGGACGAGGTTCCCCACGGCGGGGAGTTCCGGATCATCGCAGTTCAGCGACAGCGCCGGCGAGAGTTCGGCCCCGAGATCATCGTGGATGTCGACCCTGTGGAAAACGGTCTCGATGTCATGATAACCATCCTCCCGCCTCCTGAGGACACGGAGTCCTAAATTAATTTTGGCGAATGCGCGTTGAAACAACATAGGCTAAAAACCGTACAATCCGATATCAAATAGATTGAAGGGTATAGAGTAGTCAAAATCAGAGCATTTTGAAGATTATAATACTTCGTTATCTTATTGAAATATAAAGAGATAACACGTAGTTCTGTGACGCAGAATGAATTGTACTTGACAATCCATATTGTTTTTTGTACTTTTTCCCCTCAGTGATTAAACGTAGTTTTTTTTGGATAGACTGGATCGAGTTCGCAATTTACCTGATATTATAAAAACTGATCAACATATTGAAAGGGGAAAGATGACATCTAAACTACGATTTTTTTTGATAATCACGATGGTCTTATTGATAGTGCCGGGTCTGTCTGCCGGAACGGGGGCATCGGCAAAGGGGCCCTCACTCTGGATTTTCGGCGTTCATGCAGATACGGTGCCTTCGTTCCTCATCAACCCGACCAGCATCGATTTCGGCAGTGTCTTCATTTCGTCGGTTTTCACCGAAACGGTCACCGTTTTGAACAGCACCCCGAAGGTGCTGTTCATCTCGAGTGTCACGATCGACAGCGGGGAATTCACTGTGAGCCCTGCGTCAGCGACCGTCGATCCGAACGGATCGTGGGATTTCTTCGTGACGTTCCAGCCGACCTTTGCAGGTGTCCAGGCCGGAAACGCCATCTTCGTCCATAACGGCGCGACGTCTCCTGACCTGCTTCCCCTGACAGGGTTCGGGGATCCGGGAACCGATGCCGGGGAATCAAATCCATTGCCGAGGAAGTTTGCCCTGAAAGGCAATTATCCGAACCCGTTCAACCCGTCGACACAAATCGTCTTCGACGTACCGCGTCAGACAACGGTCTCGTTGACGATCTATAACGCCCTGGGCGCGGAGGTCGATGCGGTCCTCGATAATGTCGTCTACCAGCCGGGTACCCATCAAATAACATTCAACGGGGCCAACCTGGCGACAGGTATCTATTTCTACCGGCTCAGGACTCCTGAGTTCAATTCGGTGAAAAAGATGGTCCTCCTGAAGTAAGCATCCTCCTCAGGATCAAGGGAACCCCGGGTCGTCGGTGGATCGGCCCGGGGTTTTTTTATTTCCTCTCCCGAAGGCCGGACCCTCCGCAACGCTTTCCCCTTTGAATTTGGGGCGCAGTTTTAGTAAGTTCATCAGACAGACTGCGATGATCAAGGTCGGCACCATACCCGTCGGCGGGGGAAGCCCCCTCGTCCTGATAGCCGGTCCATGCGTGGTGGAGGAGCGCGAAATGATCCTCCGGACCGCCGCCAGGATCAGGAATGCCGCCGTCGCGGCGGGCATCCCCGTCATCTTCAAATCCTCGTATAAAAAAGCGAATCGGACGAGCGGAACGTCGTTCCGCGGCCTGGGCATGGACGACGCCCTCGGGATCCTGGACGAGGTGCGCAGGGAGATCGGCATTCCGGTCCTGACGGACGTGCACTCGGGACCTGAGGTCGCCGCCGCCGCGCAGGCGGTCGATGTTCTGCAGATCCCGGCGTTCCTCTGCCGCCAGACGGAACTCCTCGAGGCGGCGGGGAAGAGCGGGAAGCCGGTGAACGTGAAGAAGGGACAGTTCATGGCCCCGGAAGACATGAAACACCAGGCGGAGAAGATCTCCCGGACCGGGAACCGGAATATCATGCTGACGGAACGCGGCACGTCGTTCGGGTACCACAACCTCGTCGTGGACATGCGTTCGCTGGTGATCATGCGCGAAACAGGCTACCCCGTGATTCTCGACGTGACCCATTCGCTCCAGCTCCCCGGCGGGAACGAGCAGAGCTCCGGCGGCCAGCCGGAATACATCTTCCCTCTCGCGAGGGCCGGCGTCGCGGTCGGCATCGACGGGGTCTTCATCGAAACCCATCCCGATCCCCCGAACGCGATGAGCGATTCGGCGACGCAGCTCGACCTGAAACTCCTCGGCCCCCTGTTGAAACAGGTCAGGGCCGTTGACACGGCGATGAGAAACAACCTTGACCCGAAGACCCGCTAAACGAAAACCCGGCACCGCCGCCCTGCGCAGGATACGCCTCGTCGTGCTCGACGTCGACGGCGTCCTGAGCGACGGACGCATCATCTACGACGGATCCGGGACCGAGTTCAAGATCTTCGACGTCAGGGACGGGTACGGGATCCGGAAGGCCGAGGCCCGGGGTCTGCGATTCGCGCTGATATCGGGGAGGTCCTCGAAGGCGGTCACCCACAGGGCGCGCGAGCTGGGCATCGCCGAAGTGCACCAGGGGGTGAAAGACAAGCTGAAGGTGTTCCGGTCGCTCCTCTCGAAGTACCGGCTCGGGCCCGATGAAGCCTGCTGCGTCGGTGACGACGAACCGGATCTTCCGATCCTTCTGGAGGCCGGATTCAGCGCCGCTCCGCGCGGCGCGGCGCCCGCGGTGAAGAAGGCCGTCCACTACGTGACGGCCGCGGAAGGCGGACGCGGGGCCGTGCGCGAAATTTTGGATTTGATCCCCGGGGGTCGGCCCCGGGACGGGCGATGAGCGCCCCCGGAGAATCCTATCCCCGGCCGTTGACTCCCATGGAAAACAATCTGGTCCTCTGGGTCCTTCCCGAAGGGTCGGAAGGATACGCCCCGTACCGCGAATTCGTCGGACGGGCTTCGGTGATCGGGCAGGGGAGGCGGGGCGAGGGCGAGATCATCCTCGGGAGGCCGGGCGATCGCCCCGATCTCGATTCGCCGTTGCCGCCCGTCGTTTCCCATGGAGTAGCCGCGGCCGACGGCGACGAAATTTCGGTCACCGTGAGGGAGATCGTCGAGGGCCAGATGTCCGTCGAAATCGTGGGGCGCAGAAACGACCGGGTGCCGCCCGGGGCGCTGATCGACAAGCGGTGGACCTACGCGCGGTGGCAGCCGGGACTCCCCTGTCCCCAGTGCGGCAGGCCCGCGAGGGAAGTGGAAATTGCGCGCGCCGGAGCGGACGCGCGTCCGGCGGTGCTCGCCATCTGCGCGGCAGACCGCCGGATCTGGATCTACGGCGGAAAGACGTCGGTCTGCCGTCCGGTGCCCGTCACCAATTATTACAACGAACTGATGCTCCTGAAGAAAATCCGCGATCCGGACACGGCCCTCGTCAGCTCGAGGCTCTTCGATCACCTCGACGGCTATTCCAGCGCGGACCTCGCCTCGGCGTTCGTGGCGTACAACCGCGTGAGGACGAAAATCGAACTTCCCGGGACCGCCGCCGGCGCCCCGGGACAGGGCCGTGGCGTCGTCCGACGATTTCTGTCGTTATTTTCCCGCAGCTGAACCCGGGTTACCACAGGCTACCACAGGCTACCAAATGGATAAACGAACGATCATCGAAAAAGGGCGTGAGGTCATCCGTATCGAGGCGGCCTCCGTCGCGGCGCTCGAGCCGAGGATCGACGAAAGTTT
>DATDQD010000007.1:0-6823 GCA_035292425.1 Bacteroidota bacterium | reverse complement strand
ACCCGAGAGAAAAGTGAGCGCGCCGATCCAGGCGATGGCGGCTCCGGCGCCGAGAAGGTCCGCGATCGCGCCGGCGAGGAGCGCGCCGAGGGCATAACCGATGTCCCTCCAGAACCTGTACACGCCGAGGGCGGTTGCCCTCCAGCCGGGGTGCGAGAGGTCGCTCACCGAGGCCAGGAGCGTCGGGTAGACCATCGCGGTCCCGATGCCGAGCAGGACGTTCCCCCCGGTGATCAGTGCGATATCCCGGAACGCCGCGACTGTGCAGATCCCCGCGGCCTGGACGATCATCCCCCCCGCGATCAGGCCCCTCCTTCCGATCCGGTCGCTCAACGGCCCGGTCACGAGCTGGCCCACCCCCCACACGGCCGGGTAGAGCGCCGCCAGGATCCCGATCGTCCCGAGCGAAAACCCGAGCGACGCGAAGAAGAGCGGGAAGACCGCCCACGCCAGCGCGTCGTTGAGGTTGTTCACCATCCCCGCCTGGTGGCATGCGAAGAACCGGCGGTCGCGCCAGGTCAGGGAAAAAATATCTACCAGTGTTCGCGGAGGGGCCGATTTTCCCGGGGTCCAGGTTTGGGCTGGTGTTTCCGTGTGCGCTCCGGCGCGGGCTCCGGACAGCGCCCCGGAGTGTGCATTTCCAACCTCCGCATCCACGAACTTCCTCGTGTCCATTACGAACAGGACCGAGAGCAGGAGCCCGGAGATCGCGACGATGATGCCGAGCGAAAAGGGCGCCGTCCTCAATCCGTACGCGGCGGCGATTTCCGCGGTGGCGTACGCCGCGAGCGCCACGGCGAGGTAGCCCGAAAATTCGTTCAGCCCCGTTGCCAGCCCCCGTCGCTCGGGGCCCGCGATGTCGATCTTCATCACGACGGCCATCGACCAGCAGAGTCCCTGGTTCAGCCCGAGAAACAGGTTGGCGGATACCACCCACGACCAGTCCTGTGCGTACATCAGGAGGAACGGAACCGGGATGCCGAAGAGCCATCCCGCGACAAGCAGTTTCTTTCTCCCGAGCGCGTCCGCGAACCTGCCCGCAAAAAGGTTGGTGAACGCCTTGACCGGCCCGAACGTCAGAAGAAACGAAAGAATGGCAGTGGTGGAGGTGAGACCGAACTCCTGTTCGCCGAGCAGGGGGAGGACCGACCTCTCGAGCCCCACCATCGCGCCCACAAAGGCGTTCACGACGACGAGCAACGCGAACTGGGGGAGGTTTTCGCGGATGCCGTGGCGGGGCGTATCCTGTGAACCGCCGGCCGGAGGGGGAATTATCACGCGGCGGGTCATCGGGAACGCAGGATGGTCATTACCGCAGGACCCCCGCCCTTACCCAACGACGACCCGGCGTCCGTCTTCCAGTATCTTTTTCACCTGCGCCATGCTACCAGCCTCCGAGTAGATGCGCACCAGCGGCTCCGTTCCGGAGAACCGGATGAGGAGCCAGCTTCCGTCGGAGAGGATGAACTTGAAGCCGTCGGAGAGGTTCGTCTTCACGACATCCAGCCCGGCAACCCGCTTCGGGAGGTTCGTCTTGAGCCGGGCGAGGATCGGGTCTTTCTGCGCTTGCGCGATGACGATGTCGATGCGGTCATAATGATGCTCGCCGACGATGTCGAAGAGTTTCTTCAGCAGCTGCGACGGCCTGAGGCCGGTCCGGACCATGAAGTCGAGCATGTAAAGATTGGCAAGGATGCCGTCCCGCTCCGGCACGTGCCCGCGGAACGCATACCCGCCGCTCTCCTCACCGCCGATGATGGCGTCGGTCTCCATCATCTTCGGGGCCACGAATTTGAAGCCCACGCCGGTTTCGTGCACCGGGACGTTGAACTTTTTCCCGAGCGAATCGAGCATCGATGTGGTCGAGAGTGTTTTGACGATCGCCCCCCTCTGGCCGCGCGTCTCGAGGAGATAGAGCGCGAGGAGGCCGTAGACCCTCAGCTGGTCGATGAACACGCCGTTCTCGTCGCCGACGCCGCAGCGGTCCGCGTCGCCGTCGGTGATCAGCACGACGTCGGCGCCGATCTCGCGCCCTTTCTTCAGGCCGGCGTCGACGTTCGGCGGAATCGGCTCGGGTCGGTTCATCTCCGGGAAGATGGGATTGCGTTCTGAATGAATCTCGGTGATGCGGGTCCTGCCGCCGCCGATAAGGCGCGTGAACCAGCCCGCGCCGTTGCCCCACATCGGATCGATCAGCACATTCAACCCGGCCGACTTGATTCGCTCTACGTCGACAAGCGACTTCAGACGGGCGATGTATTCGTCATCAGCGTTGAATTGGACGATGAGGCCCGACTTTACTGCATCGTCGAACTTCGTCCGCCGGACGCCCGATACGCCGGGAGGTATCAACGCCTCGATTTTTTTCAGCCCATCCGGCGCGATGGCCCCGCCGAATTCGTCGCGCACCTTGAACCCGTTGTCTCCCGGGGGATTGTGGCTCGCCGTAATATTAATCGCGCCTATCGCGCCGCGCAGCGTCACACTGAACGAGATGACCGGCGTGGGGACCCCACCGCCGCAGAAATGTACCGGAATGCCGTTCCCCGCGAGCACCTCCGCGGCCGAGGCCGCGAAATATTCCGAGTGGAACCGCCGGTCGCCGCCGATGACGACGCCTTTCTTGATGCCGGCTGGTGGGAATGCGGCCTTGAGATAATCCGCGAAGCCCTGCGCGCAGCGCTTCAGGTTGTCGAACGTGTAGTCCTCGGCGATCCGGGCGCGCCAGCCGTCGGTGCCGAATTTGATGTCGGAAGTCATTTCGTTTGCGGCGAATCGGTGGAAAGTACTGGTTAAAACGCGCCGAGACCGGGATAGATGGCGTTCGTGTCCAGCTCCTCCTCGATCCGGATGAGCTGATTGTATTTCGCGACGCGGTCGGTCCTGCTCGCCGAGCCGGTCTTGATCTGGCCGGCGTTCGTCGCGACGGCGATGTCGGAGATGGTGGTGTCTTCCGTCTCGCCCGACCGGTGGCTGATGACCGTTGTGTATCCGGCGCGCTTCGCCATCTCGATGCAGTCGAACGTCTCGCTGAGCGTCCCAATCTGGTTGACCTTCACAAGGATCGAGTTGCCGATGCCCTGCTCGATCCCCTTCGCGAGGATTTCCGTATTGGTGACGAAAATATCGTCCCCGACGAGCTGGATCTTCTCCCCGAGCGCGTCGGTGAGCATCTCCCATCCCTTCCAGTCGTTCTCCGCCATCCCGTCCTCGATCGACAGTATGGGATAATGCTTTACCATCTTCTCGTAGATCTTCACCATCTGCTCGGGCGTGCGCGGTTTCCTGTCGCTCTTGAAGAAAACGTACTTCCCCTTGTTGAACATCTCGCTTGAGGCCACGTCGAGCGCGAGGAAGATCTCCTTCCCCGGCTTGTAACCGGCGCCGGAGATGGCGGATGCGATAAGGTCGAGCGCTTCTTCGTTCGATTTCAAGCTCGGCGCAAACCCGCCCTCGTCGCCGACCGACGTACTGTAGCCCTTCTTCGCGAGTACGCCCTTGAGCGAGTGGAATACTTCGGTCCCCATCCGGAGCGCCTCGGCGAACGTGGGCGCCTCGACCGGGACGATCATGAATTCCTGGAAGTCGACGGTGTTGTCGGCGTGCTTTCCGCCGTTGAGGATGTTCATCATCGGCACCGGGAGGGTTTTCGCGTTCGTGCCGCCCAAGTACCGGTAGAGCGGCAGTTCGAGGGCCGCCGCCGCGGCCCTTGCGACCGCCATCGAGACGCCGAGGATGGCGTTGGCGCCCAGTTTCTTCTTGTTGGGGGTGCCGTCGAGCTCGATCATCATGTTGTCGACGCCCACCTGATCGGTGGCGTCGAACCCGATCGCCTGCTCGGCGATAATATTATTGACGTTGTCCACCGCGCGGAGGGTCCCCTGCCCGCCGTAGCGCTTCTTGTCGCCGTCGCGCAGTTCCACCGCCTCGTGCTCTCCGGTGGAGGCGCCGCTCGGAACGGCCGCACGCCCCTTCGCCCCTCCTTCGAGCTCGACGTCGACTTCGATGGTGGGATTGCCCCGTGAATCGAGGATTTCGCGCGCGTAAACGTCTATAATAGTCGTCATGGTCGGGTCTCCGGGGAAAGGATATTCAGTGAATGAATTTCAAAAATCGTCCCGAAATATCGGGAAATGGGGGGAGAGAAGCAATGGAGGGAGGGTGGTGTGGATCATTGAAATTGATTTTCTGGGTAATCTAACGCAAAGCTGAGGGGCGCGCCGCCAGGCGCGTCCCTCTCAAGCGCCGTGTTAGAAAGCGCGGGTGGGGCTTGCCTCTGAAAGAAAGGAAATGATGCGCCATGTAACCCCAAAGCCTGATAGCGGTAACCCCGAATAAGAATACTGTACCCGAACTTTTTACCGTGGAACAGGACTCATGGCGCCCGCCGGGAGGTGCTGCGCCAGGAAGCGCCCCAGCGCCTCGCGCCATGCCTCACGCGTGAACAGAAAGCCGTCGTTATGGCCGCCGGCCATCTCTAAAAACACTTTCGGTCCCTTGACGGCGGCAAACAGCCGCTCGCCGTGGCGAAACGGCACTATGTCGTCCTGGCGGCTGTGGGCGATGAGCACCGGGCTCGAGACGCGCTCGAGGGCCTCCAGCGCGTCGTAGCGATAGCGCGCGAGCCACCGCGCCGGTAGCCAGGGATAGATCTCCGCCGCCAGCTCCGGCACCGAGACGAAACTCGAGGCGAGCACCAGCGCCCCGGGGCGCTCGGCCGCGGCGAGCCGGGCGACGACGGCGCCGCCCAGGGACTCGCCCACCAGCACGATGCGCTCGGGCGGGAATCCCCGCTCCGTCACGAGGTGGCGCCAGGCGGCGCGGGCATCGGCGTAGGTGCCCTCTTCGCTGGGCCTGCCTTCACTGCGGCCGTAGCCGCGGTACTCGAGGAGCAGCAGCGAGTAGCCAAGTCGGTGGAACATGAGGGCATAGTCCACCCGGTGGGAGATGTTGCCGGCGTTGCCGTGGGCGAGGAGCGCCGCCCCGCGCGCCGCCGGCGCGGGGACATACCAGGCCTCGATCCGGACCCCGTCTTCCGTCGTCAGCCACACCGCCTCGTAGTCGAGCCCGGCGTCCCTGGGCGTCAGCAGAATCTGTCGCCCCATGTCGGGGAAGTAGATGAGGCGCCCCTGCAGCACGAACACGATGGCCAACAGCGCGGCATACGCCGCACCGCCCACGATCAACACTTTCAGCAAGACTTCCATGGCCCGTGACATCCGCACCGCATAATATCCGCATTTTCCTTGGAATACAGAGCCCGGCATCACTTTCGAGCGCCTGGACGCAATCGCCAGGGCACAGAGCGATAATGACGCCGCCCGGACCCTCAACAAGGCCCGGACCCAAACTGTTCCGTGCCATCAACAAGGCCCTGACTACCGCCGCCTGAGCCTACTCATCCACCCCTCTGTTCAGACTCATCGCTGGATTGGAAAGGACCGTGCCAGGGTGTTGATTCTTCTCTTGGAGCTGAAAACCCTTGATGCGGGTGGAAAACGCGGGCGAAAAGGAACGGCTCACTGGGCAGGAATCCCTCATCCGGAAGGAAGGCCCACGACTGATGGTCGGGATGACAAGGCCGAAGATGGACGATGTTCACCTAAATGGTATAAAAATAAACGATTGGATTCAAGGGGACCCGGGTACGGGGAGCAGATACCCGCGCCTTCTCGTATTATGCCTGGAGTGTAGATCGATGTGGTTTTTATCTCCCTATTGGTCATCCCCCCGAGCGACTGCTTTCATGTACTGCAGAGACTGGAGCGTTCCATCCCCGAAATTGATGGTGATCGTTGCATTTCGATCGGGCGGGTCAACGACAATGTGGGTTCCGTCCGGGAGCTTGAGAATGAAATTAAGAATTTGATTTGCTTCCTGCCTGGGACGAAGCCCGGCGACGATTGCTTTTGCGGTCTCGCCGAGGACTGTGTCGGTTGCTTTCTCGGCGAGTTTCTGGCCGAGCCACTTGAGACCGGGTACGCGGGCGTATTGGAAGACTGCAGTCGCCGCAGTACTCAGGACGATCTCAACATACTCATGCGGCCGTGCGTCGTCGGTATCTCCCCAGTCCATTACCCCGATGCCGGGGTCCCCCCCGAGGGCCGAGTGCAATGCGTCCCTGCGACGGTTGTGCAGTTCCAATGCCCGGGGTGAATCGTCACCCAGCCCTTCCAATCGATTGTCGAGCCGCCGGTAGACTCCAAGTGTGATTCTACTGTTCATGTCAAACTCCATTCCACGGTTTTCCGGTCAACGATACGCTCGAGCCGCGCCGCGTGAAGCGGCGCCGGCTGCAAGCGTTTCTTCGCCCCTACTCACCTTCCCCGACAGGTTCGCTCGAAGTCCCCAGGAATCCACGACCTTGCGCAAAGTGGACATTAATGGGTTTTTCGTTGCGCAGAACGTCGGGGACACTATGAAACATAGCCGAGGGGAGATGCGTCTTGATGATCCCTCCGTCGTTCGCGTCGGCTTCATAGAACATACCGGGATCGTTGAATCGTATCCAGGCCAGGTCTTTCCGGCCGCATCACTCAACTGATTCTGGGCGCGGTTTGTCTGGTAACCTCCCGGTCCGCCATAAAACAGAATGCTGTAACTCGATACTGCAGGCATCTGATCCCCTCCTTCAACTCGATTAAATCAGGGCAGCCGTTTCATTGACGATACCAGTCCGCTGCCGATGGTGAGATCTCCGAAAATGGGTCGTAGAACCTATTGACAAGCTCATACAGGAAGGAAAGGAAAGATCGCCTCAGGCGAAAGTAGGTGAAGACCTATTTTTGGGGGGGTTCTATACCTACCCCCCCCGGGGGGGGGG
>DATDQD010000006.1:0-5037 GCA_035292425.1 Bacteroidota bacterium | reverse complement strand
GGGAACGGGGAACGGGTCGCCGGCGGCGTGGTCTCTCCCGGGCCGGGGGCTGTGACGATGGCGGTAAAGATGGCGGCGAAAAGTGCCGACGAGGCGAACAATGCGATTGATTTCATCTGCCTGGATACCATATATATTGTGTGAACAATTCAATCCGCCGATACGATCCGCCACCCGCCGCGGCTGTCGGGCCCGATGCGGCACCGGAATTTTTCCCCGGCGGGGGTCCCGGAAATCTCCATGAGCCGGCGGTGGCCCGCGACGGAGAGATCGGGTGAACCTTCCGGGGAAAAGGTCCTGAGGGATATAATTTGACCGGTTTCCGAGATCGCCGCCGATCCCCCCGCCGGAGAGACGCTCACGACGGCACCCGTGAGAACGTATCCCTGCGCGTCTTTTGCGACACTCCCGACGAGGATTGAAGCGTCGGTGAGGTTCCGTTGCAATCCCGCGACATCCTCCGCCATGGCGGACGCTCCGGAAGTGGCGCCATTTTCTCCCGGAGTCCGGCAGGCGGCCGCAACGCTGCGTCGGACATGCATACGATTAAATATGCTCACATCCGCGCTGAAAATCAAGGATTGACCGAAAAGTTGTTTGCACAACTGCCGGATAAAACCTATCTTAACAACCAGTGAACCGGGAAGAGGACGATCGCGTCATGCCACAAATGGTCACGAATTCGGAAAGAGCCGGTCGGCGGCGCTCGGTTCTGCTATTATTGATGATCTTCACGATCGTTTTGCCCCTGTCAGCGCAGGATTCGAAGGAAAATGCCGATTTCAAGCTGGCAATCAACCTCTTTAACGACCGGATGTACGACCTGGCCGCCCAGCAGTTCAAACAGTTCATCTCCGCCTACCCGAACACCTCCCAGTCCATAGAGGCCCGTTATTATCTCGGCCTGGTCCAGATGCAGTTGAAGCAGTTCGACGACGCGAGGACCACCTTTCAGAATTTCGCCCTCTCCTATGTGGAGCATCCGCGCGCCCATGAAGCATGGCTCAACGTCGGCCACGCGTTTCATGCGCTCGGGAACGATAAGGAGGCGGCCCTCGCCTACGAGAGAGTGAAGGTCTTTCATCCCGACAGCCCGCTCGTCCCGGAGGCCCTCCTGAGGGCCGGGGAGATGCGGCGGAACCTGGGAGAACGGGACGCGGCCAAGCAGGTGTTGCGCGCACTGATCCAGGGGTATCCCGACAGCAAGCAGGTGGTCACGGCCCGCCTCGCCATCGGTGAATTGTACGCGGAGGAGGGCCAGCTGGAACTGGCGGAAGAGGAGGCGCGCAGGGTCAGCAGGAGCGACGCTCCCGACGCCGTGCGGGCCGCGGCGCTTTTTGCCATCGCTAAATTTCAGATCGGCGCGGGCCTCTTCTCCAACGCCGAGACGACGCTCGCCGGCCTGATCGGCAGGTTCGCCGGGACCGACGTCACGCCGATCGCCACCGTGGAGATGGGAAAGCTCGAAGTCCTCACCGGAAGGGCGAAATCCGCTGCGGGAAGACTGCAGGCGCTGGCGGCCCGCAAAGGCCTGGACGATTCACTCAGGGCCGAGGCCCTGTTCCATCTCGGCGCCGCGCACGAGAATCTGAAACAGTACGCCCCGGCGGGCGACGCCTGGGACAGGCTGATCGCGGCGACCCCCGGCCATCCGCTGGTCCTCCCGGCCGGGCTCAGGGCGGCGGGGGCCGCCATCGCCGATAAAAAATTCAAGCGCGCGCTCGATCTCGCCGGCCGCGTCCCCGCGGACGCCCCCGCCCCCTACCGGGAACGGGCGCTGCTCCTTTCGGCCGACGCATCGATCGGCCTGAAAAGACCGGGAGAGGCATCGAGGCACCTGAAACTGTTCGGCAATGAATTCCCCGACGATCCGCGGCTGAGCGCGGCCCTCTTCCGCGTGGGGGAGACCTACCGCAGGGAGCTCTCGGACTGCAAGAACGCCCTCAGGATTTTTGAACAAATCACCGAGCAGACACCGGGTTCGGAATTCGCCGACGACGCTCTCTTCGCCGCGGCAGTCTGCCGGCAGGCCATGGGCGACGACGCGGACGCGGTGGCGACATATGCCGACCTTCAGTCCCGATACCCCGCGAACGATCATTTCGAGGAGGCCGGGAAGGCGGTCGATTTCCTGGAATCGCACAGGATCAAGAACCGGGACGTGGGCATCGGCAAGCTCGCCGAGCTCCTCGGGGGCGTCCTCTCCGAGAAACCGACGCCGATGCTGGCCTACCAGCTCGGTGAGATTTATTTTAACGACCTGAAGGACTACGAGAACGCCGCGAAACAGTTTGAGAACGCGCTCAGGGGAGGACTCGGGCCGGAGGAGACCGTCACGGCTTCATTCATGAGGGCGAGGTCGTACCACCTCCTGTCGGAAATCGAACCCGATGCCCGCGCGACGGCCGCGGAACTCTACGCGAAATTCATCGAACAGTTCCCGGCGAACGACTGGACGGCCGATGCCGCCTTCTTCGCGTTCCGGATTTCCTCCGCGTCCGACCCGTACGAGCGGTCCTTCCGGGCCGGCTCGAAGTTTCTGAAGAACTTCCCCGACTCCCGGCACCGCGAGGCGGTTATCATGTCGCTCGGCGAGCTCGCCCTGGCCAACGCGCAGCCGGTCGAAGCGCTCCGGTTGTTCAGGGCGGTCCTCGCGGGATCTTCCGCCAGGACCGATGAGGCCCTCTCTGCCCTCGGCCGCGCGTTCTCGATGAACAAGCAGCCGGATTCAGCATCGGCGCAGTGGCAGGCGGTGGTCGGACGGGGCGAAAATCCACGGATGAGCGCCCTCGCGCTCTCAGCGCTCGCCTCGGATGCCCTGGCGAGAAAGGACTATCAGGCGGCAGCCGGGCACATGAGGACGCTCTCGACGGAGTATGCCTACTCGGCGTCCGGCGCGAAGGCCTCCGCGGACCTGCCCGGCGTGCTCCTCCAGGCCGGGGCCTATCCGGACGTCATTGCGCTTCTCGGAGGACGCACCGGCGCGCAGGCGCCCGCCGCCCCCGCGGGGGAGACGCGCCTCAGTGACCTCTTCACGCTCGCCCAGGCCTGCGACCGTTCGGGCGACAAGGAACAGGCCCTCGCCCGCTACCACCTCTTCCTGAGGAGCGGCGGATACATCGACCCCAGGGCGAGCGAGGTGTACTACGCGCTCGGAAACCTGGCGCGGCTCCAGGGAAGGAACGACGCCGCCTCGGCGTATTTCAGGGAGGCCTCGTCGAGAGGTTCCGGCGGCGCGCTCTCCCCCGAGATCGCGGAACTGCTGTACTCCTCCGAACAGTATGCGGAGGCGGCCAGGCAGTTCCTCGCCATCGCCGCCTCGTCGGAGGATCCGGGGGAACAGCGGCGCGCTTCCGCGAAGGCGATCGTCGCGACGCTCCGCCTCGACAGGGTAAAGGACGCCGACAGGCTGATCGCCGCGTTCGAAAAGAAGTTCGGCAAACCGAAAAATGAACGCGCGGAATTCCAGCATGAACGGGGCATGGCGTATTTCAGGACGAAGGACTACACGAAGGCGAAGGACCTCTTCGCCAGGGTGGCCGACGACTTCGGGGAATCGCCGCAGGCGCCGTGGGCGGAGTTTTACGTCGCGAAGATCTCCGAACTGACCGGCGACGGCGCGAAAGCGTTCGAAGGGTACAGGGAGGTCGCGAAGAAGTACCCCGACTCGGACGTGAAGCCCCGGGCGCTCCTCTCCGCCGGGAATTTTCACTTCAACGCCGAACGGTACGAGGAGGCGATCGGACTCTATCAACAGATCACGGCGAACCCCGACGCTGCGGGGGACATCCTCCCCTATGCGATGACCAACCTGATCGAGGCGTACGGATCGGTGAAGCTCTACGAGAACGCCCTCCAGACGACGCGGGATTTCATCCAGCGGTATCCGAACGACGCCTCCGTCGTGGACAAGAAAATCAGGATCGGGACGCTCTATTCGAAAATCGGTTACTACGACCAGGCGATCTTCCAGTTCCAGACACTGCTCCCCGAGGCCGGCAGTTCGGCGGAGGCCGAGCTCCGGTACAATATCGGCGAGGCGTACTATTCTAAGGGCGAATACCAGCAGGCCATCCTCGAATTCCTGAAAGTCCCCTACCTCGCTTCGGGGAAGGGAAACGTCGACTGGACCGCCACGTCGTTCTACATGGCCGGGCAATCGTACGAGAAAATGATGAAGTTCGACGAGGCGGTCGGGATGTACCAGCAGGTCGTCGACCGGCCCGGCATCGACGCGAATTTCAAGGCCGCGGCGCGCAAGGAAATCGAGCGCGTCAAACTCCTCAACAAATCTTCCAAATAGCCGTGCTCGAACGTGAAACCGAACATATCGTCGGCGCCATCGGCCAGAAGACCATCGGCCACGCCCCGTCCATCACCCTCAGGGAGATCCTCGCCGCCGACGTGCCTTCCGCCGTAAAAACGTTTTTCCGCGCCGACGTGGAAGCCATGCTGCTGGAGGAGCACCGCGCGGCGGTGAAGCAGAGCAGGTTCAACTACGACCATCCCGACGTGAAGAACGCCCAGACCCAGCTCCACTCGTCGATGGTGATGCATTTCGTCTTCCCGAGGAAGGACTATCTCGCCCGCCTGGCCGACGCCGTCCACCTCCTGGCCAATTACCTGGTCCGGCCGCAGTGGACCCTGACCGGGGTGGTCTTCGAGAAAGCACCGGCGATTTCGATTGAATCGCTCCGGCGCCTGATGTTGTATTTCGCCCCGTACGAATACATCAGGGACGTCCTTTTCCGTTACGCGGAGGACCGGAAGATCGCCGCCTTCGCGAAAGACGAGTTTTCCGCCCTCCTCTGGAAAATCGACGGGGCCTTCGTGCGGCGGAAAACCGGGCAGGAACTCTGCGATGCCCTCCTCCCGATGTATGAATTCTTCGATTACCCCCGGAACTCCGGGAAGCTCGCGATGCCCGTGAAGGCGCTGATCAAATATTTCGAGGACAAGGGCCTCACCGACGCGCAGACGCGCCTTGAGGGAGAGCTGGCGCAGGGCCTCTCCGGGCTCCCGCTCCAGTCCCTTGCC
>DATDQD010000005.1:0-8784 GCA_035292425.1 Bacteroidota bacterium | reverse complement strand
ATGCCGGAGGACGCCCCCACGACCCAGACCACTGGACGCACCACGATTTCAGGCGTCGTTCGGCGCGAGGCCATCAGGAGAGGGGCTTTCCGGAAAGATTCAGAAACTCGGTGCGGGTCCGTTCGTCGTCCCGGAACGAGCCGAGCATCGCGCTGGTGGTGGCGAGCGAATTCTGCTTTTCGACCCCCCGCATCATCATGCAGAGATGCCGGGCCTCGACGACGACGGCCACCCCGTCCGGCTCGAGCGCCCGGTAGAGCGTTTCGGCGATCTGCTGCGTCATCCGCTCCTGGACCTGCAGGCGCCGGCTGAAGACCTCGACGATCCTCGGGAGCTTGCTCAGCCCGACGATCTTCCCTTTCGGGATATACGCGATGTGGACCTTGCCGTAGAACGGCAGGAGGTGGTGTTCGCAAAGGCTGAAGAAATCGATGTCCCTGACGATGACCATCTCGTCGTACTTCTCCCTGAAGACGGCGTTGTTGATCACCTGGTCCGGGTCCTTGTCGTAGCCCGAGGTCAGGAACTGCCACGCTTTCGCGACGCGGCGCGGCGTCCTGAGGAGACCCTCGCGCCCCGGGTCCTCGCCGATCTGCCGGAGGAGTTCCCCGATGGTCTTCTCGATTTCCGCCGCGGGCACGGTTTTCAAGAACCCCCCCTGTACTCGGCGAAGTTATTGGGCGTTTCGTAGACCTTCACAGCGTGGAGTCTGCCGGGAGAAATTCTCGGGGCAAGAATATTCCAGAAAGCCATCGCGAGGTTTTCCGCGGTCGGGATGACTCCCCGGAGGAAGTCCACATCGTGGTTCAGGTGGCGGTGGTCGACCTTCTCCACGATCTCCGCGTCCATGATGTCGGCCAGCTTTTTAAGATCGAGAATCATCCCCGTGTCAGGGTCGGGTTCGCCCGCGACCGTCACCTCCAGGTCATAGTTATGGCCGTGGCCGTTGGCCCAGGCGCACTTCCCGTAGATCTGGAAATTTTGCTCGTCGGAAAATTTTGGATTGAAGAGGCGGTGCGAAGAACAGAACTGTTCCCGGCGGGTCAGGTAGATCATTTCGTCAAAACCTCCAGCACCTCATCGACGTGCCCCGGGACTTTCACCGTCGGAAAGACTTTCACGATCACTCCCTGTTCGTCCAGGATGAAGGTCGACCGCACGATTCCCATGTAGGTCCTGCCCATGAACGATTTTTTCTGCCACACGCCGTACGCCTTCAGCATCGCCCCCTCTTCGTCGCTCAGCAGCGGAAACGGCAGGCCGTACTTTCCCGCGAACTTCGCGTGCGACTTCACGGGATCGGCGCTGACGCCCACCACCTCCGCGCCGGTTTTCCGGATGCGGGCCAGGTTGTCGCGAAAATCGCACGCCTCGGTGGTGCATCCGGGCGTGTCGTCCTTCGGATAAAAATAGATGACGGCCTTCTTCCCCTTGAAGTCCTTCAGGGAGACGGTCTTCCCCGACCCGTCGGGCAGGGAAAAATCAGGCGCCTCCGCGCCTTCCTCCGGCATCATCAGAAACTCCTGAGCGCCTGCTCGATTTCCGCGTACGGGGGCTCTGTCGCCGGGTTTTCAGTCACCCAGGCGTACCGCACGACCCCATCCTTGTCCAGGACGAACACCGACCTCTTCGCCGCGGCGTATCCGTTCAGGGAAGCGAAATTGTCATAAAGTCCCGAGACCTGCTTCGAAACGGTCTTGTTGAAGTCGCTCAGGAGCGGGAAGCCGATCTTGTTCAGGTCTGCGAAACCCTTGTTCGCGAAGGGCGAATCGATGCTGATCCCCACGACCTTCGCGTTCAGGGAGTTGAACGTGGCCATGCTGTCGCGCAGCTGGCAGATTTCCTTCGTGCAGACGCCGGTGAAGGCTCCGGGATAGAACGCCAGCACGGTTTTATTCCCTAAAAATTCCTTCAGGGTGCGTTCCTTCCGCTCGGTGTCATACAGCGTAAAATCGGGGACTTTGTCGCCTTTCTTCAATGACATATTGTTCCTCTCGTGGTTGAAATTTGGAGCGATTTTCGGGATATAACGCAGACGGGGGAAGCGGGACGTGTCCCGATCTCCGATTGCCAGACTATATTATCAAAAGGGGGGACGAAATGCAAGAACGCCGGAGCGGCGCGGATGCCTCAGTAATACAGACCGTACGCGACGGTCGTCGGATGGATCCTCAGCGCGGGGGCCGGAAAATGGATGAAGTTCAGCACGTCGCTCAGCGTGACGAGGAACGAGCTGGTCTGGGGGATGATCTTTTTCAAGTCGTAGTCGAGTCCGATGAACACGACGGAATACGGCACCCCGGCGACGCCGGAAACGTCCCTCACGCCGTACCCCACCGCGATATTCAGAAAGTCGGGCCATACCGAAGCCGCGGCCCGGGGCAGGAGCCCGTCCGGTGAGAGCGCCAGCCAGAAAGTCTGCCCTTCGTAATCGTCCATGACCAGGTGCTTCTGGCCGGCGAAGCCGCCGCCCGAGGGTTTGTGCAGGAGAGAGCTGGGCTTATAGCTCATCTTGAGATTGACGCTTTTCAGCGCGTCGCTGTGGTACTGGGCGATCGGCCAGAGCGCCCCGCCCAGGTCGGAGAGAAAATCGACGCGATCGAAGCCCCACGTCGAGAAACCGTCCTCGACCTCGACGAAGGTCTGGAAGAGGAAGGCGCCCGCGGAGCCGAGGAGCAGCGCCGAATGGTCCGGGACGTTGGCCCATCCGATGATCTTCCTGAGGGAAAAGGCCCAGAGTGCCGTCCCGTAGATATGCCCGATCTTGTCGACGCTCCGTCCGTAGGTAAGGTCTTCGCGGAAGTGGAAGGAAGTGCGGTTGTACTTCCACCATCCGCTCTCCTGGTAGAGATGGATGCCGACCATCGCCGCCGCCATCGTACCTCCGACCAGATAGATCCTGGTGGTGTTGATTCCCCCCGTGCTGTCGGACCGGGAAACCGACGAATCGGGGACGAATACGGAATCGGGAGGGACACCGGCACCTGTCACCGGGCGGGGTGGAATGCCAGGCCGGCCTGAAGCGAACGCGAGGAGGCACACGGCCGCAATTGCCAGGGCGCGGAAGGAAGTCCGTCCCGGATATCTGTCGCGGGGTTCCGTTACCGTCCGCTCCTGTGCAATGCCCCGCGGAAATAGTCGAGCGTCGCCTTGAGACCCTCGCGCCTGTCGACGCGGGGGGTCCAGTTGAGCTTCGTCCGCGCGATCGTGATATCGGGCTGTCGGACTTTCGGATCGTCCTCCGGGAGGTCCGTGAAGACGATCCTGCTCTTGCTGCCGGTGAGCGCGACGATCTCCTTCGCGAGGTCGAGAACGGTGATCTCGTCCGGGTTCCCGATGTTCACCGGTTCCACGATATCCGACAGGAGCAACCGGTAGATTCCTTCAATGAGGTCGTCCACGTAACAGACGCTCCTGGTCTGCCGGCCGTCCCCGAAGACCGTGATGTCCTCCCCCGCGAGGGCCTGCGTAAAAAATGCAGGAATGGCGCGCCCGTCGTTGAGCCGCATCCGGGAGCCGTACGTGTTGAAAATCCGGACGATCCGCGTGTCGACCTTGTGATACCGGTGGTAGGCCATCGTCAACGCCTCGGCGAAGCGCTTGGCCTCGTCGTACACCCCGCGCACGCCGATCGGGTTGACGTTGCCCCAGTACGATTCCGGCTGGGGATGGATGAGCGGATCGCCGTAGACTTCCGACGTGGAGGCCAGGAGGAACCTGGCGTTCTTCGCCTTCGAAAGGCCGAGGGCCTTGTGCGTGCCCAGCGACCCGACCTTCAGCGTCTGGATCGGAACGCGGAGATAATCGATCGGGGACGCGGGGGAGGCGAAATGCAGGACGTTGTCCACCTTCCCTTCGATGAAGATGAAACTGGTGACGTCGTAATGCAGGAAGGTGAAGTGCTCGTTCCCGAGCATGTGCGCGACGTTCCCGGGGCTGCCGGTGATAAGGTTGTCGATGCAGCAGACCCTGTGCCCTTCCGCGAGGAGCCGGTCGCAGAGATGCGACCCGAGAAACCCCGCGCCCCCGGTGACGACACTGACAGGCCGCGCCATGCCGTTATTTCCTCCCCACGCCGAAGTACTGGAAGCCCTTTTCCCTCAGCATGGCCGGGTTGTAGATGTTCCTGCCGTCGAAGATGACGTGGCCCCGCATCAGTTTTTTCATCCTGTCGAGGTCCGGCCTGCGGAATTCGTTCCACTCGGTGACGACGACCAGGGCGTCGGCACCCCTGACGGCGTCGTAGTTGTTCTCGTAGTATCGTACCTTTTTCCCGAAATGCTTCTTCGCCTCGTTCAGGGCCGCGGGATCGTGGACGTTCACGGTCGCCCCGGCTTTCAGCAGTTCGTTGACGACGGTGACGGCCGGCGCCTCGCGCATGTCGTCGGTGTTCGGCTTGAACGACAGCCCCCAGACCGCGATGACCTTGTCCTTCAGCCGCGATTTGAAATGCTCCACGATCTTGCGCGAAAACCTCATCCGCTGTTCGCGGTTCACTTCGTGGACCGAGTGGAGAATTTTTAAATGATAGGCGTGCTCCTCGGCGGTTTTCGACAACGCCCGGACGTCCTTGGGAAAACAGGACCCGCCGTATCCCACGCCGGGGAAGAGAAACTGCGTGCCGATCCTCGCATCGGAACCGATCCCCTTCCGCACCATGTCCACGTCGGCCCCCACCTCCTCGCACAGGTTGGCGATCTCGTTCATGAACGAGACCTTCGTGGCCAGGAAGGCGTTGGCTGCATACTTCGTGACCTCTGAACTCCTCTCATCCATAATAAAAATCGGATTCCCGGTGCGCACGAAGGGGGAATAGAGCTCCTCCATGGTCTTGATCGCCCGCGGACTCCTCGACCCCACCACGATGCGGTCGGGCTTCATGAAATCGCTGACGGCCGCGCCCTCCTTCAGGAACTCGGGGTTGGAGACCACGTCGAAGTCGTACTTCGTCGCCTTCCCGATGACGGCCCGGATTTTGTCCGCCGTGCCGACCGGGACGGTGCTCTTCGTGACGATCACCTTGTAGGAGGTCATGTGCCTGGCGATCTGCCCGGAAACCTCAAGGATATGCCGGAGGTCCGCCGATCCGTCCTCCGCGGGAGGGGTCGGCAGTCCGAGAATGATCACTTCGCTGCGCGCCACGGCGAGCTTCAGGTCCGCCGTGAAGGAGATCCGCTTCTCGGCAAGGTTCTTTTTCAGGATCTCCGCCAGCCCCGGTTCGTAGATCGGGGTTTTTCCCTTGCGGAGCATGGAGATTTTCTTCTTGTCCACATCGACGCAAATAACGTCGTTGCCCGTCTCGGCCAAGCAGGTGCCCACCACGAGGCCGACGTATCCCGTACCTATGACAGCTATTTTCATTCTCTCGGGCGAGGTTAATGTTTAAATTTCGTCAATAATATGGATTTTCAGCGTGAATTCCAATCACGCCGGGCGGTGCATCAGGCACAAGTGGGAATATCAGCGGGCGAAAAACTGCCGTACCGTGGTAAGAAGGTATTCGGTCTGGGGCTGCGTAAGTTCGGGATAGAGCGGGACGGCGAGGCACTCCCGGGCGGCGGACTCGCTCGCGGGGAAATCGCCCTGCCGGTATCCGAGGAAGGCCAACCCCTCCTGGAGGTGGAGAGGCACCGGGTAATGGAGGGCGGTCGCGATCCCGGCCCCGGATAAATATTTCCGGAGTTCGTCGCGCCGGGAGGTCCTGAGCACGTACAGGTGGTAAACATGCGTGGAGCCGGTTCTCTCGACCGGGGTCCGGAGATCTCCCACGTTTTTCAGTTCCCTGTTGTAGAGGGCCGCCAGCTCCCTCCTGCGCGCGGTCCACGCTTCCAGGCGGCGAAGCTTGGCCCCGAGCACGGCCCCCTGGATGGAATCCATACGATAATTGTGTCCCCAGTGGGAATGCCGGTACTTCTCCACCTGGCCGTGGTCTCTCAGGCGACGCATCGTCTGCGCGAGCCCGGGGTCGTTCGTGGTAACGGCCCCGGCCTCTCCGAATGCGCCGAGGTTTTTCGCGGGATAGAAACTGAACGTGCCGGCCTGTCCGAAGTTGCCGACGAACGTTCCGTCGAATCGGGCGAGGTGCGCCTGCGCGGCGTCTTCGAGGATCGCCGTTCCGTGCGCCCCTGCGATCGAGACGATCTCGTCCATCTTTGCCGCCTGGCCGTAGAGGTGCACCGGGAGGATGGCTTTGGCCTTAGGATTGGCCGAGAGCGCCTTCTCGAGCCCTTTCGGGTCCATCGTGTAGGTCACCGGATCGATGTCCACGAAGACCGGACGTGCGCTGGTCAGGAGTATGGCTTCGACCGTGGCGATGAAGGTATAGGGGACCGTGACAACTGTATCCCCGCTCCCCACCCCCATGGCCCAGAGCGCCAGGTGAAGGGCATCGGTGCCGGAACCGACGGCGATGCAGTGCCCCGAGCGGTGCGCGGAGGCGAAATCGGCCTCGAACTGCCGGACCGGTTCGCCCTGGATGTAGGCGCCCGTGTCGAGGACCTTGCGGATCCCCTCGTCGATGGATGGCTTGAGCTCGCGGTACTGGCCCGGGAGATCGGCGAATGGAATTTTCATAAAGGAAAGCGGAGGGGGAGAGATTCGAACTCTCGGAGCCCACTAAAGAGCTCAACGGTTTTCGAGACCGCCCCGTTCAACCACTCTGGCACCCCTCCGATTGAAAATAGAGCTGGTAATATTCAGTGTTGCGCGATCAATATACGGACAGAATATTCCCCGTACAAATCCCGCAAACGAAAGCCCCGGCCGTTTCGGGCCGGGGCTTTGCAAGCTGAGCGTATTCCGACAGGCTCATCTGATGAGCAGCATCTTCTTCACGTCGGTGAACGTCCCGGCGGTTATCCTGTACGTGTACACTCCACTGGGGAGGTTACTGGCATCGAATGAGACGGTCTTATAACCTGGCCCCTGCACCTCGTTCACCAGCACAGCCACCTCCTGTCCAAGCATGTTGAACACCGTAAGGGTCACCTGTCCGGCGACAGGGAGGACAAAACTGATGCTCGAAACAGGATTGAATGGATTGGGGTAGTTCTGCTCCAACGAGTAGGCATCCGGCACATCGGCATTCAGCACATCCGGTGGCGGTGGAGGCAGTTCGCCGTTATCCTCTATCCGTATCCGGTTGGATGCCGGGACTGTCGAACTGCTCGTCATCACCAGCTGCCCCGCCTCCGATACCTTCACCCAGTATCCCTTCCCCGGTTCCAGTGTTTCGCTGGAACTGTATCCTGCGTCATAACCGTAGAAGCTCGATGTCACAATCGCGCCGGGAATCGAACCGATGGTGGACACCGGGATGGATATGCTGAGCGACCCCACCATGTTCCACCCTGCGGCCACAGTGACGATATCTTCCATCCTCTCCAGGCCCGAGTGCGATATCAGCTCGCTCGAAGAGAACTTCATCCAGTACCCCCGCCCGTTTTCCAGGATGCCGTAGGCCACATAACCATCTTCGAAGGTAAAGGCATTGGTCGCCGCCGACGGGAAGAGCACCGTCTTGGTGTAATCGCCCATCGCTAACGGCACAGCGACGATGTTCCACTTCTCCTGCACGCTGAACTGCCTGTTTACAGTCACAGCGGCCTCTGCCTCGTTCGAGGGGGTACTTTCGTTGTCGTGGATATCCACCGCGATGATGCGGTAGTAGGATGGCACTCCCTCGACAGGGCTTGTGTCGGTGAAGCTAGTCGAGGTGGAAGTTCCGATTTTATTCCCCGCACCCGGCGTAAATCCGCTCGTGGTTGAACGGTACACGTTATAATGCCCCACGTCCGGGTCGGTCGGTGAGTTCCAGATTAAGTTCACCTCAGGGCCCGGTTCCACACTGGCAATCAACCCCGCCGGCGGTATCGGCACCAGGTTGTCCACAGAATAGCCGCTGTCAACATCGGAGACATAATAGTAGTCCAGGTCGGTGGTATGAGCCACAACCAGATATGTAAAATATGGCGTGCCCGAGGAAGAGGAATCTTCCAGTGTCGGCAGAACGGTTTGATAGTGGGGTGATTGGAGCGCCGGTACTGTGCCGACATAATCAAATCCCAGCATCGAACTATCGGACAGTAGCAATTCAGGAGGAGCGGATTTGACGACGGGCGCCATCGAGCCGGACGGCGACCTTCTCCAGAGGCTATATGAGCTGACCTGCGGGGAGGAGAAGATATGATCATACACGGATTTATCCCACTCCACGCGCACCTGCCCTCCCTGGTCATTGGCGATATCGCTAATGGCCGTGGTGACCGGCGAGCCAGGGAGGGAATACACCCATGCGGCCCCTACGGGATGATCGTCATACCACCCACCCACGATAGCCGTATTCCCGTCAGCGGAAATGGAGACAGACCAACCTTGGGCGGCAGGGCCCACGGCGCCTGTTCCGACAAGTTTACTCCCCTGCTGTGTCCATATTCCACCGCTCCGCGTGTACACCCATGCAGCTCCTGCGGTACCATTGTCATTATACCCACCCACGATGGCACTATTCCCGTCGGCGGAGAGAGAAACGGAAGATCCTTGTTGTGCAACCCCCACGGCTCCTGTACCGACCAGTTTACTCCCCTGCTGCGTCCATACCCCTCCGGTTAGCGTGTACACCCATGTAGCTCCGGCAGAACTATTGTCAGCATACCCACCCACGATTGCTGTATTGCCGTCGGCTGAAAGGGAGACGGTATAACCTTGCCGGGCATTCCCAACGGCACCTGTGCCGACTAGTTTACTTCCCTGTTGTGTCCACACACCTGCACTTCGCGTATATAC
>DATDQD010000004.1:0-22962 GCA_035292425.1 Bacteroidota bacterium | reverse complement strand
GGCCATCGCGGAGCTCTTCAACGATAGCGTGAAGATGATTGTGTCGGCACGGGCGCTGAACGGCGGGGAGCGGGCCGCGCAGAAGGCATTGCATGTCGAGGTCACCGAATTCAGGATCGCCATGGACGCCCTCGCGGTGATCGTCAACGAGGCGAACGACGTCACGAGGCTCACGCTGACTCAGCTCGACAGCATTTTTACCGGGGGCGTCATGGACTGGGGACTTCTCGGATGGCGGGGGTCGGCGGGAAAAATTTCGGTCTTCCTGCCCGACCGGAACATGGCGGCATACGAAGTCTTTGCGAGCAGGGTCCTCGGCGGACGGGCCTACACGACGGCGGCCGGCATCGTGACATCGAGCCCCGGCATGATCGCCGCCGTGGAGAAGGAAGCGTCCGCCGTCGGAATCGTCGGCCTGAACTGGCTGAGGAACACCACCGCCCGGATCCGGATTCTCGAACTGATGGATCCCGCGGCGCCGGATTCCCTGGAGATCGGGGGGAAGTATTTCTCGCCGCACCAGGCGTATATCTACAAGCAATTTTACCCGCTGGCCAGGAATGTGTATATTTACTCCACTCCCGACAGTTACGGTGTTTCGAGCGGATTCACGTCGTTCATCACCAGCGCCGCGGGCCAGAAAATCGTTCAGAGCCAGGG
The DNA here is from genome assembly GCA_035292425.1 of Bacteroidota bacterium. Lineage (GTDB taxonomy): Bacteria > Bacteroidota > Ignavibacteria > UBA10030 > SZUA-254 > SZUA-254. The sequence goes on along the minus strand of DATDQD010000004.1, from coordinate 22,302 downwards.
CCTCGTCCCGGCCACGATGCCGGTACGACTCGTGGAGTTGAGAAACAACGGCATCTGACGTGTTGCATGATACGGCCGAATTTGAATGAATATTCCGCTTCAGGGAACAAACAACGTGGTTTCGGGGTATATAGTATCAGATGCAACGCCTTGAGAATTAATTACATCGCAGCCATATCAAATAGAAAGTGATGAAACGAAACGCATCCATCGCCTTCCTTTTTCTCGTGCTGACGATGTTCGTCGCCGGCGCCGCCTTCTCCCAGGACGACCTGGTCAGGGGGAAGAATGAACTCCAGGCCGGGAACATCGCCAGAGCGATCGAACTCCTGGAGGATTTCATCTCTGACAACGAAACGAATTCCCAGGGATACATCTGGCTCGCCAGGGCGTACATGGCGCAGGATTCGATCCAGAAGGCCGAAACCGAGCTGATCAAGGGGAGGGCCCTCGCCGAACCGAACCCCGAAATCTACACCATGCTCGGAGACATCTACCATGCTAAAAAGATCTACGCGGCGGCTGAACAGCAATACTCGAGGGCGACCGAATTCGACAGCACCAACGTGGGCCTCTTCCTGAAACTGGCCGACGCCCAGATGAAAGCGCGCCAGTACAACCCCGTGGCCAGGACCTACGCCAGAATCCTCGAACTCGACCCCCTGAATGTAACGGCGCTGCGCGCGCTGGGAACCCTCTACGTCAAGGCGAAAAAGTATACACTTGCGCTTCCGATCCTGGATAAGCTCTACCCGCTCCAGCCGGATTCGATCGACATCCAGTACAGTTTCGTGAAGACGCTGTTCGAGACGCGCAACTACGAAAAGATGATCCCGATCGCCGAAAACCTCTTCCAGAAGGACGCCTCGCTTGCCGACGTCCAGTCGATGCTCGGCGAAGCGTACAAGGCCACGAAGGCATTCGACCGCGTGGTGGAGATCTACTCGGCCAGACAGGCGGACTCGCTCAGCGTGGACGAGCTGGTCGGCCTGGCGAAAGCGTACAGGTCCCTCGACCAGTTCGACAAAGCGGTCGCGACATATGAAGCCGTCCTGCGCAGGGACAGCGCGCGATGCGATATCCTGTACGACCTGGGCTCCACCTACATGAAAGTGAAGGACTACCAGAAGGCGGTCGGGATGTTCGCGAAAAAAATCGCCTGCGACACGTCGTCCGGGTACAGGTGGGCGTCCCGGTACAATGCGGCGATGTCGTACATGCAGCTCAAGGATTTCAAGAGCGCGGAGGAAAACGCGCTCCGCAGCATCGAACTCCGGCCCGAAAACGTCCCGTCGTGGCTGACCCTCGCGCAGATTTACGTCCAGATGGCGAACGTCGCGAAGCAGCGTTCGGCCTACAGGAAGGTCATCGTGTTCGGGACCGCCGACACGACGGTCAACGGCAAGTACGATAAGGCGCTCGAGGAAGCGTACAGGAATGAAGGATTTCAGGAACTCATCGAAAAGAAATACCCGTCGGCCATCGATCTTCTCAAGAAATCCATTCAGCTCAATCCGAAACACTGCAATACGCTGCTCCTGATTGCCCAGGCGTATCATAACAGCAACAACAAGGACGAAGCGACCAGGTATTACTGCCGTGTTTTGAGCGGTTGCCCGAAGGGGGAGGATGCCGAGTTGGCGAAAAAAGGACTGGAAATCCTCGGGACCGGGTGCGGAGCGAACGGCAGGTAATTCCCGCATCAATGAGGTTGATGACACGGCCCTCCCCCGGAGGGCCTTTTTTTTCCCCCTGCCTAGGGCCGGTTCCGGGACGGTCAATTTTACCCACACTCCCCCCGATGCGGTCCCTCCCTCGAGAAACACTGAAAAATCGACAACTTCGCAAAGTCCTCCAACGATTCTGTGTGTTTGATCTCACAAAATACTTGAATCTGACAGAGTAAACTGTTATCTTCGCTGGCATTCCGGGTGGATGAATCCCGGCAGAAAAAGGGAGAAAACGTTATGCTCTATACAATTGTCGCTCTGTCGTATTCCGTCGCGAATGTGGTTCTCGCGATCATGATCCTGTTTAAATACCGGCAGGCCCTCCTTTCGAAATTCTACCTTTTCTGCGTCGGCTGTCTTCTCGCCGTCGCCTTCCTCGGCTGGTATCTTCCCCAGGCCCAGAACGAAACCGTCAGGGTCGCCGTGCGCTCGGCGGCGGTTTTCCTCTATTCCGTCTTCCCCTTTTTCTTCATCCATTTCGTCGTGATCTTCGTCCGGAGATACGAGATCCTCCGTTCGAAGCTCGTGGTGGCGGCCATCTACTTCACGGGGCTTTTCAGCTACACGATGATCCTCCTCGGCCTCATCCCCGAGCCGATCCTCCCGGACGGATCGGTGGCCGAAAGCGGGTTCATCTTTTTCCTGACGTGGATGACGATCTTTTTCACGATCGGCATCGCGATGCTGTACGAGATCGCAAGGGGCTTCTACGAGAAAGTGGGCAGGGCAAACCTCCTCCTGGCCTCGTTCATCCTCCTCCTGCTGCTGCTCCCCGGCCCCTTCACGGAAACGCTGTTTTTCGATATCCTCGACGTGGGGTCCGCCGGGTATTACGTCTCGAGCATGATCGCCGTCGCGGTCGCAGTCTACTTCATTTTCCGGCATAAGATCATCGTCAACACCTTCTACGACAGCCTGAAGTCGGCGCTGTCGGTCATCAACGACGTGATCCTGACGACGAACGAGGACCTCCAGATCGAGATGGTCACCGGGGGGGTCACGTCGCTCCTCGGGTACGGTGAAAACGAACTGCAGGGGAAAATGGTCTCGCAGTATTTCGTTCCGGCCGACCGCCTCTCCGGCTACCGGGAGTCGGTGTTGGGCGGCAAGACGCGCGAGGGCGTATTCGACGTGGATTTCATCCGGAAGGACGGCGAGCGCGTGGCGATGAACTTTTCCTTCATGCCGATGAAGGTGAATGAACAGGTGACGGGGTTCGTGGGGGTGGGACGAGATATCACGGAGAGGAGACGGATCGAGGAAAAGCTGAGGGAACGGGACCGGCTGGAGGGCCTCGGCACGCTCGCGGCCGGCGTGGCGCACGATTTCAACAACATCCTCCAGGTGCTGCTGATGAACAACTCCGGGCCCGGGTCCGACAGTCAGGAGGCCCGGTCGCGGAGGGACGAGATCAATAAATCGGCCATCGATCGGGGGAAGAACCTGGTGAAGCAGATCCTCACGTTCGCCAGGAAAACGCCCGTCAAGTTCCACCAGGTGGAGATCAACGCCCTCGTCCGTGAGTGCACCAAAATGCTCTCGAACACGTTTCCGAAAACCGTCTCGATCCGGGAGAACCTCCGGGATGGAATTCCGCCGGTCAACGCGGACGAAACGCAGCTCACGCAGATCCTTTTGAATCTCTGCGTCAATGCCCGCGACGCCATGCCCGACGGGGGTCAGATCACGATCACGTCCGCGATCATCGGCGGAACGGAGCTGGTCGACCGGTTCCCGGACGCGCGCCCCGGCGCCTACGTGCGGCTGTCGGTCACCGATACGGGATCGGGCATGAGCGAGGAGGTGCGGAAAAGAATTTTCGAACCATTTTACACGACGAAGGGGAGGGGAAAAGGAACGGGCCTCGGTCTGGCGGTTGTGTACGGAATCGTCGGCACCCACGGGGGCTTCATCGACGTGAAGAGCCGCCTGGGCGAGGGGACGACATTCGAGACCTTTCTTCCCTCGTCCGCCGGCCTGCCGCGGGTGGAAGCCCCGGTCCAGAATGCCCCGCCGAAACTCCAAGCGGTCAGGCGGACGATCCTCATCGTTGAGGATGAGGAGTTGATTCTCTCCGCCGTCATGGTCCTCCTGAGGGAACGGGGATTCGACTGCATTCCCGCGAAGGACGGAGCGGAGGCCCTCCAAAAATGGGACAAGTACCGCGAGCGGATTTCAGTCATCCTGCTCGACGTGGACCTCCCGAAGATCAACGGATGGGACGTGCTCCTCCGGATCCGGAACACCGATCCAGACGTCAAGATCATCCTCTGCAGCGGATTCTTGGATCCGGAGATGAAAAAGGTGATGACCGAAGGGGGGGCGAGCGATTACATCGGGAAGCCGTACGAGATCCAGGACGTCCTCACTTCCCTCGACCGGGTCTTCGAAGGGGAGAGCGTCGCCGGGCGCTGATCGGCGGGAGATCCCGCCGGACCTCAGATCTCGTGGCCGGAGTACCGCCGCGGAAGCCGGAGCTCGAATTTTCCCTTCTCGATGTCCGCGGCGTACCGCAGGATCGTCTCGAGCTGCCCTTTTCCGTGAATCCCCGCCTCTTCCAGCACTTTCGCCGCGGAACCGCTCCCGAGATAATGGCCGCCCCTGAACGAGTGGAGGGACCTCCTGACGCCTTCGTTGCTCCGCACCCACTGGTGGAGCGTCGGCAACGTGAAATCGGTGATGCCGATCGATTCGAAGGTGACTTCTTCCGGAATGATCGATTCCTGCTCGGCACGGGAGAGCAGTTTGAAGAGCTCGACGCTGGTGACGTAAAAGATGTTCATGTTCAGGCCGCGCCGGTCCAGTTCGGGGAGCACCTCGGCGACGAACACCGTCGCGATGCCGTTCCCCTGGAGGACGAGCGTCCCGTTGTACTGCCGGGATTCGGGATCCGCCCTGCGCATCGCGTAGATTCCCTCGGCACTGTGGTGGGCTGAGGGAAACCGGAGCGCCTGTCGGTCCACGACATTGTCCGCGGGCCTGGTGACAAACGGCGCGATGATGGCCGGCCTGTGGCGCAACGCGGCGACCGTCATGTGCCAGATCTCCTGGGGGTCCCAGGGGGTCAGCGTGATCATGACCCGGTCGGGGAAACATTCCTGCAGGAGCTGCAGCGCCTGCGGGTCGGCGTGCGTCGGTCCGTCCTCGCCCGTCTTCACGCCCGCGTGGGCATTCACCATGATCCATGTATTGTACGGCAGTCCGAGCTCGGCTTCCCGGGTCTGCTGGCCGATCCCGTGAAGGCGCGCCGCGACGTGTTCGAGCGCGGCGATGAACGCGCCGTAGGACGAGGTGACGCCGATGTGCCGGCCGAAACTCGACACCCCCGACATGACCGCCCCCATCGCATCCTCGCAGATCCCCCCGATGGGAATGAGCCGCGACCCCGGGTTTTCCACGGCATTGAAAAACCCCTCGGGAAAGCCCTTGTTGATCAGGTTGACGCTCGTGGAGCCGAGCAGGTCGGCGGACGACGCCAGGAACGCGCCGTTTGTCGCCGTGTTGAGGTACCCGAGCGTTTTACCGAGCGCCTCCCTGAGGGTCACCGAGGACCCGGGCTTGAGGACCAGCTCTTCGGGTGTCGTCTTCACGTCGATATCGGCGCGGGTGAAGAGGGCCTCCGGTTTCGGGCCGTCGGGCCTCCTCGCGCGCGCGCGTTTCGTGAGTCGATCCTTCGCCAGGGCGATCCGGCCGGCGGCCCACTCGGCAAGCGGCGGGTTCTGTCCGATTACCTTGCGGACAACCATCAGGGAGTCGAAGTAGAGCCGCTCGACCGAGACCGGATCCGTCGGGCCGTCCTTTGGCAGGCGGGGGAACTCCGTCCTGAAGGCCGACTCGAACTCCGAAAGGGAGCCGTAGTATCCGTCCGAACAGAATTTATGCCCCGCCCCATGGGAGTCGCGTCCCAGGACGCCGTACTTCCACCCCTTGATGGTGCGGTAGACGATCGCCGTGGGTTGCCCGGTGGCGAGCGTGAGCGCGAATTTCTGCGCGGCGGCGATCTCGTTGAAGTCGTGTCCTTCGGGGACGAGGACCACGTTCCAGTCGTGGACGTAGCAGAGTTCGGCGGGACTCCACTGCACGTACTCCCCGGGGATGTCGTTTTCCCGGCAGACACGGTTCGAGTCGATCGACGCCTGGTTCCAGTCGACGTGGAGAAAAACGTTGCGCACCCGGATGGTGGCGGCCGCCGCGAGGGCCTCGTGCACCCGGCCGGGAGTCATCCCCCCCTCGCCCTCCACCATGTGGACGTTCGGGGGATCCTGGCCGTACGCGTCGATGGCCCCAAGCGCCAGCCCGATGGACGCAGGCACGCCGACGCCGCTCGCGCCGGTGGCGATTTTCACGAAGGGCGTGGCGCACGTCGGATGGCCGTCGAGGGGCCGGGCGCGGTACTGGGTGAAGAGAGGGGTGCTGTTCGTCGGGTTCCGCCGGAACCCGAGGAGGTCCTCGAGCCGAAGCTGGCGTTTTTCCGGCGCCAGAAGATCGGAGCGCTTCAATTTGAGCGTTCCCGCCCTCACCAGTTCGTTCCTCAGGGCCCACATCGCGTAGAGACCCATCGCCTTGTGGCCCGCGGCGTAAGAAATAATGTCCGCCGTTTCGTCTTGTGGGTTCTGGAAATTGTAATCCATCGTGTTGTAGATGAGGCTCTCGACGAACCGGCCGGAAGAGATGCTCCCGCCCGGGTGGCCGGATGTCGGCACGAAATTGTACAGGATGCCGCAGAGCGTCCTATACATGAGATCGATCCGTTCCAGGACGGCCGCATCGTCGGCGGAGAGATCGGGCCGCATGCCGGACATGAGGTCCCGGATGTTGTAAAATTGACCCCTCCGGGCACTCAGGCGGAACGGGGACGGCGTGAAGGTCGGGTTCGGCATCGGGGGCTCTCTCTCAATATTTGATGATGGCCATGGTCATGGTCGCGGTCAGCGGGGAGCCGGCCGGAAGAACCGGCCCCCGGCAGTGGAAAGAGCAAGATTCATTCCATAATCGGATCCCGTCGTTCGGGGAAAATACCTCCAAAGAGGATGGAATTGGTTGAATTCAGTGGTCCGGTATTCTCAAACCTGTCCATTCAACAGACTGTTTTTTCATACATGAAAAATCCGGATTTTTTATATTGATCAGGTATGGACCAATCCCGACAAATCAGGTCTTCGGCCTGGGATGCCTACATTCGCATTTGGAGAACGGTGAGGAGAATCCCCCGGGGGCGTGTTTCGACGTACGGAACGATCGCCCTGCTCGCCGGGATGCCGGGACAGGCGCGGCTGGTTGGATACGCGTTGCATAATCTCCCGGAGGGCGCCGACGTCCCCTGGCATCGCGTCGTCAACGCGCAGGGGAAAATTTCGCTCCCCCGGGCGAGCGGATCGGGCCGGAGACAGGCGCAGCTGCTTGCCGACGAGGGCGTCCGGTACGATGCCGGGGCAATCCGGCTGAAGACCCATGGATGGCCCGTGAGCGCGTTCCGCCGTTCGCGGTAGAATCGGCGGTTGATTGTCCCGGGCCCGTTTCGTATATTGGTCCTGATATTTCCGCAATTCCACTCTTCCAACAACCTCGAAACCGGAACCGGCCATGGAATACAGAACCGAAAAAGACTCCCTGGGCGAAAGGCAGATACCGGCCGACGCCTACTACGGAATTCAGACATTCCGCGCGCTCGAAAATTTTCCCATCAGCGGCATCAGGCCGAAAAAAGCGTATATCGAGGCGACGGTGCATATTAAAAAAGCCGCCGCCGTCGTCAACCGCGACCTCGGACTGCTCGACGCGCCGAAGGCGGACGCGATCATCCGCGCCGCCGACGAAATCCTCGCCGGCAGGTTCCGCGATTCGTTCGTCGTGGACGTCTACCAGGCCGGCGCCGGCACTTCGCACAACATGAACACCAACGAGGTGATCGCCAACAGGGCCATCGAGCTCATGGGCGCCAAGAAAGGGGACTACGCCGTCCTCAGCCCCAACGACCACGTGAACATGGCGCAGTCGACCAACGACGTCTGCCCGACGGCGATCCGTCTCGGGTCCCTGATGGAGGTCCGGAATCTGGACGTGACGCTGGAAAAACTGGAAAAGTCGTTCCTGAAGAAGGGGAAGGAATTCGATCCGATTGTAAAATCCGGGAGGACCCACCTGATGGACGCGGTCCCGGTCCGGCTCGGACAGGAGTTCGCCGCGTACGGGGTAAACATCAGGAAACACCGCGCCGCCATCGCCCGCGCCGCCGACTCCTCGCGCGAGCTCGGCATCGGGGGAACCGCCGCCGGCACGGGACTGAACGCCCACCCGGAATACCGCAAACGGATGGTCGAGCAATTGAAAAAGCAGACGGGGATCGACCTGAAGATGGCCGAGGATTATTTCGAGGCGATGCAGAGCCTCAGGCCGATGGTGGAGCTCTCGGGCGCCGTCAGGAACTTCGCGCAGGACCTCTCACGGATCGCAAACGACATCCGGCTGATGGGCTCGGGGCCGAAAACGGGCCTTACGGAGATCTACCTCCCCGCGGTCCAGCCCGGCTCGTCGATCATGCCCGGGAAAGTCAACCCGTCGATGGTGGAGATGGTCAACATGGTCTGCTTCCAGGCGATCGGCTGCGACACCACGGTCCTCCTCTCGGCGCAGGCGGGTCAACTCGAGCTGAACGTCATGATGCCGGTGGTGGCGTTTAATCTTCTCCACGAAATTGAAATCCTCACCACCGCCGGAGACGTGTTCGTCAGGTTCTGCGTCGACGGGCTGACGGCCAACGCCGCCCGCTGCCAGGCATATGCGGAAGGGAGCACGAGCGTGGTCACGGTGCTCAATCCACACATCGGCTACATGAAGGGCGCCGAGATCGCGAAAGAGTATGTGGCATCGGGCAAGCCGCTCCGGCAGATCGTCATCGACAGAGGTCTCCTGACCGCCGAACAGCTCGACAAAATCTTCGATCTGTACAAGATGACGGAGCCGGGGATCCATAAATGAACGACATTTGGTTCTCTCTGGAATTTTTTTTTAATTGAGGATCATTATTTCGTTCTGAGCTCATGGCGGAAGAAAACGCGCAGGCCGCGCCGAAAACGGCGGCGCCTCTCAGGAAGAAGCGCCCGCGGGAACTCGCGGTCATCAATCAGGAGGGGTGCACCGGGTGCGAGGTCTGCCTCGAAGTCTGCCCGGTGGACTGCATGTACGTCGTGGCCGGCCCGGAGTACGACGTCCACAAGAAACTCGTTGAAATCGACCTGGACGTCTGCATCGGCTGCAAGCTCTGCGTCAAGTATTGTCCCTGGGAAACGATCGAGATGATCGCCGCAGATCAGGCCCTGAACGTGGCGAAAACCTGGACCCAGCGCACCGTCTTAGCGCACAAGGATTGGATGAAGGGATCGGAAGCCGAAGCCGGGGAGTTCTTCCCGACCGTGTTTTACGGCGAGAAACCGGAAGGTGTGTAACACGCTGAAGTAGCTCAGCTGGTAGAGCAGCTGATTCGTAATCAGCAGGTCGTCGGTTCGATTCCGACCTTCAGCTCAAAAAATCTCCAGGTGGCACCGACTTTTTACGGTTTCGACTGTATTACAAGTGGTGGATTAGGTTATTCGAACGACCCCCCGTCCGGTACGAGCGGGGGGTTTTTCTTTAATTTACTTCAGGATGAGCATCCTGATCGTCCGCGTGAAGTCCCCCGAGGAGAGGCGGCAGGTGTACAGACCGGTGGGCAGGCCGGCCGCGTCGAAATTCACGCTTTTCCTCCCCGCAGTTTCAATCCCGTCCACAAGTCTCGCGACTTCTTCCCCCAGGATGTTATAGACCGTCAGTCTCACGTACGAATCCTCGGGGAGGGCGAAATCGATCCTGGTCGATGGATTGAATGGATTGGGATAATTTTGTTCCAGCGCGTAAGCGGTGGGTATCCCGGCCCGATCAGAGGAGGCAGGCATGCCGGGCGGCGGCGGCGGCGGCATTTCCGGCGTGGGGATGATCCTCAGCCCCGCGACAGGAGAAGCGGACGGCCCGTCGTCGAGCACGAGTTTCCCCGTTCCGATGATCTTCACCCAATACCCGCGTCCCGGCTCGATGGTCGGGCTCAGCTCGTACGACCCGCCGTAACCGAAGAACCCCGAGCTGACGAGCCCTCCGGGGATGGAGGTCACGTTCGTGACCGGAACCGGCACGCTGATCGAGCCGACCATGTTCCATCCATCCTCCACATCCACCGTATCTGTCGCCCGCATGGAGCCCGTCATGGAAACCGAGTCGTCTTCGGGAAATTTCAACCAGTATGCCCGTCCGTTGGAGAGCGTGTCGTACGCAAAGTAACCTCCCGAGTAGGCATAGGCGTCACCGGCTGCGCCGGGATAGAGCGCCGCCTTCGAGAAGTCGGAAACGGTGAGCGGCACGGAGACGATGTTCCAATTCTCCCGGATGGGATAGGTGCCGTTCATGGAGGGCGGGCCGGAGAACGTGACGGAGATCGCGTGGTCCGAGGTGACACCGAAAAACGTGTAACCTGCCGCGGAATCTGTCTTCACCCCGTCGACCACGACGCTGTCGACGTGGTATCCCGGGGCCGGCGCGACCGTGAAGGCCTGATCGGCTCCGTACGTCACCGGAACCGGACCGCCCGGGGTAATCGAGCCGTTGGGACCCGCCGTGGCCGTGATGGTAAAAACGTCGATGGAGAAGAATGCCGCGATCGCGTGGTTCGCCGTCACGTTGTCGAACGTGTAGCTGGCCGTGGAATCGACCGGGAGACCGTCCACCAACAGGCTGTCGAGGTGATAGCCGGCATCGGGAGAGAGCGAAAAAGACCGGCTCGCGGCGTAATTGACGATCACCGGGCCTGTCGGAGTGATCGTCCCGTTCGGGCCCGCCGACGCGGTGATGGTGTATCTCAGCGTATCGAACTGTGCCTGGATCGTGTGATCGGCGGTCACCCCCGCGAACGTGTAACCGGACGGCGTTCCCACCGAGACCGAATCGACGAGCACATCGTCGATGCCGAAGCCGGGATCGGGGGTGATCGTGAACGACGTGTCGGCGCCGGGCTCGACGAGGATGCTCCCGGATGGAGAAATGGCGCCCCCCGGACCCGCGGAGGCCAGGATTCCGTAGGGGATCGTGCCGAGCAGGAAATTGTCGAGCTTGACGGAGTCGGGGAAGACCGTCCCCCGGATCCATGCATACCAGCCGGAAGGATTGTGGACGGTGTCGACGACGCTGATCGAATCCTGCGTGCTGTTGACGGAGTAACAGACCGCCGTTTTTCTTCCGTCGGGATAAAACTTGAAGATGAGGGTGTCCCCCTCCGAGAATTCCCTGTTGAAATTCGCCAGGAGCGAGACGAACGGCGTATCGGCGCCCGATCCTGTCAGGCGCTGGATGTCAAACCGGTCCGACGTGGAGTTTTCCTGGAATCGCAATCCATATCCGTCGCCGGTGAACCAGCTGCTGTCGTTCATCAGTTGGATGTGGAACACGGGGGTGTTGTTGCCGCCGCTCTTATGCCTGAGGATGATCCCCACCTGGAACCTCCCGGAGAGGGCTGAATCCCAGTACACGGCCCCCCGCTGGAACGGTCCCAGGGGGTTGTACGGGGAGATGGTGGAGTCGGCGTTGATCTGCATCGACGCGCCCGGGTCGGTGAGGTCGAGGACCCTTCTCCATTTTTCGGAACCGGCGAGATCTGTCGTGGCGGCCCTGTTGAAGTCGTCCCGGACGGCCTGTGCCTGCAACGGCGCAGCCGGGACCAGGAACAGCAGGAGGAGGGTCATATATTTCATCGTCGGCATTCTCGGGGGTGAGACATCAAGCGGGGGTGATGCCCCGGCAGGTAATATACTGAAATTTCCGCCTCGGGCGACCGGGATTTCCGGCCTGCAATTTTTGGACATTGCCTGAAATCCTCATATACTTGAACCTGAATTCATGCACCGTCTGAAAAACGGGTAATTTATATCTGAAACAATACAGGGATTGATCATGAAACTGGTCCAGGCGGGAATGTCGGTCATCATCGTGCTTTTCATCGCGGGATGCGGGAGTAAAGAGGAGGGTCCCCGCGCATCGGCCGGGGGAGTGTCCTGGGCGGTGCCGGCGAGGTGGAAGAATGCGGGCGAACGGCCGATGAGGATCGCCACCTACACCGTCCCTTCCGGAGGCGACGGCGCAGACGGCGAATGCGCAGTGTTCTTCTTCGGGAGCGGGCAGGGCGGGGACGTCAGGTCCAACATCGACCGGTGGGTGGGGCAATTCGAGAACCCCTCACGGCCGGTGGAATCGGAGAAAGAAGTAAACGGAATGCAGGTCATGACGGTCACCACGACCGGGACATTCCTGTCGCCGTCTGGCCCGATGATGGAATCCCAGGGGAAAAAGGAAAATTACATGCTCATGGGCGCCATCGTCGAGGCACCGGGCGGGTCGGTTTTTTTCAAGCTGACCGGTCCGTCGGCCACGGTCGGAGCGGCGAAAGCTGAATTCGAGGAGATTCTCGAATCGCTGAAATAAGCGGCGGTGGAACGTTTCGAAATTCTGGTTATAGGGGCGGGGCCTGCCGGCCTCGCGACGGGGATCGAGGCCGGAAGGGCGGGTCTTCGTTGCGTCATACTGGACAAGGGGGGTGTGGCTCATAATATTTCACGCTTCCAGCGCGACATGCCTTTCTTCTCAACCCCAGAACTTCTTGAGATCGGGGAGGTTCCCTTCGTTGTCCCCACGGCGCGGCCGACCTCTCTCGACTGCGTGAATTACTATCACGCCGTGACCGCGCATTACCGTCTCGATTGCAGGTTATACCGGCGGGCCGTGTCGGTGCGGCGGGATTCTGCGGGTTTTACGGTCGCGGCGTCCGGCGGAGAATCGTACGCCGCCGCGAACGTCGTGATCGCCGCGGGATATTACGACACGCCGAAAAAACTCGGCGTCCCGGGAGAAGATCTTCCCCACGTCAGTTCATACTACAGGGACCCGCTTCCTTTTTACCGTCAGAAAGTCCTGATCGCCGGCGGAAAGAATTCCGCCGTCGAGGCCGCCCTCGATCTCTGGAGGCATGGCGCGGAGGTGACCGTCGCGCACCGCGGGACGACGCTCAGCGGCGGCGTCAAGTACTGGATCCTGCCGGACTTCGAGAACCGGGTGGCGTCGGGAGCGATATCCCTGCTCACGGGGACCACCGTTGCCGAATTCCGGCCGGGTGTGACCGTTCTCCGCGGGGCGGCGGGTGCACGGCTTGAACGGCCGACCGATTTTGCCTTCACACTCATCGGGTATGATGCGGACACGAAATTCCTCAGGGAGTGCGGGGTCGACATCGCGGCGGAGACGGGGGCGCCGGTCCACGATCCGCGGACGATGGAAACCAACGTCCCGGGGCTCTATGTTGCCGGTGGGCTCGTCGGGGGACGGTTCAACAACAAGATCTTCATCGAGAACGGCCGTCAGCACGGCACACTGATCGCCGCCGCGATCGCGGGATCACGTAGCGCGGCTGCCGCGTTCTGACCCGGCCGGGTAAACGCGACGCGACAGCCCCCCGACACCCCGGGATTACCGCGCAGTCTTCAGTGAATCGAGCCACCTTCCGATCCTGAGCGCCTCGTCGCTCCCCCGCGGGAGAATCGAGAGATAGCCTTCCAGCGTCCCGATCAGCCCCGTCGTATTGTTCTTCCCGGAATAGATCCTGATCAGGAGCGTATACGGCAGGGGGGAATCGGGGCGGAGGTCGCGCGCGCGCAGGAGGAGTTCCTCCGCCCGGTCGGGATCTCCCGTTTCAACGAGTATGCTCCCGTGCAGAGACAGGAGTTCAAACGAATTTCCGTCCTCCCTTCCCGCCCCCGTGATATACTCCAGCGCTTCGGTGAATCTTCCCTGCTTGTAGAGCAGGAACGACATTGTCCGGGCCAGGACCGGGTCACCGGGGCTGAGCCGCATGCCAAGCTCCAGGAGCTGTTCGCATTTCCCCGTCTTTCCCCGGGAGTAGAGCGCTCCGGAGAGGTTTCTCGCGAACTGGACCACCAGTTCCGTGTTGTCGACGGAAGCGAGTCCATTCAGGAGGGCCGGGTCGAATCGTTCCGTCCGCCGGGATTTGTCCGGGGCGTAGAACCAGAGCCTCGGACCCCTCCGGAGCGTGTCCGGTCCGAACTCCGCCAGGAGGCTCCAGTCCGACCGGAGGTCGCCATAAAATTTCATCATCCCCCCGAAACGATCCGGCGCCATTGAATAACGCCCGTAGTCGTAATCGCTCGCGATGAGAAGTTCGAAGTCCTCGTACCAACGGGTGTCATAAAACGGCGCAGCCGCCTCCGATCCCGTGGCGACAAACGGGATGTACACAATCGTGCGGCCGGGGGGAAAGGTGATGCCGAACGGACCGCTGGTGATCACCGATCCGGGGGCGACGTTCGCGGCGATCCATTCCCGGGCGGTCGTCCTCGTGTCCGTCCTGTCGAGGTCCCGGTGATAGCGGAGCGATTCATACACGGGAACGACGAGGGCGGCGCAGACCGCGCCCGCGGGGAGGGCCCGTGACAGGATGGATCGCAGGGCCGGATCGGGGAAGGATTTCGTCGACTCCGCAGCCGCCCAGGTCATGGCCCGGGTGCATCCCGCCGAACAGAGGATGGACAGGAGCGGAATCGACGGGAGCAGGTACCGTTCGGCGCGCATCTCCCAGGAGGAGATCACGCCGATGTAGACGGCCGCCATCGCCGCGATCGCGATGCCCCCCGACGATCTCCCCGCAACCGCGATGATGGCGCCCGCCACCGCCCCGGCCAGGAAGATGAGGCCGAGTTTCGGGGCGATCGTGCCCGCGAGATAGAAACCGATCGTGCTCTGTCCCCCCTCGAGGCCGAGATGACCGTACGCCATGTGGCGCTGTTCGTACGTGAAATCCCTCAGGAAGGCGGTCTGGTCCAGGATGATGAAGGGATTGAGCGCCGCGATAACCGCCGCGGCGGTGAGGGGGACAAGGATCGTGAGCCCGATCTCCCTCAGCGCGAACCTCACGGTCCGCGCCGTTCCCGAAAGGAAATCGGCGGCGATGACGATTACCGGCAGGGCGAGGAAAAGGGCCCCGGTATATTTCGTCGAGGCGGCCAGGCCGATCATCACGCCGGTCAGCGCGAATTCCCGGGGGCCCGAATGGCCCGAAAGCCTGAGAGCCTGACGGAGCGTCATCATGAGGAATAACGTCAACATGACGTCGACATTGACAGTCTGGGCCCCCGCGAGAAGGAGGGGGTTCAAGGCGGCGAGCAGCGCGGCGCCGATGGCTGTCCCGCGCCCGAAGATATCTCGCGCCGTCACCCATACCAGGCCGACCGTCCCGACGTCGAAGAGAACGGACACCATCCTGGCGGCGATCATGAACGAGCCCGGGTCCGTTTCCATCGCCAAACGGAAGGCATCCAGCGATTCGAATTGTCCGGTCATCGATCCGGCAAGGAATTGGACCGCCTGGACCAGGAAGTGGAGGTAAAACGAGAGGGCGGGGTAATGAAAAAAATCGGGATGGAAGGAGATCCCCCCGCCCGGCGTCCCCCAGAATTTCCGGGCTACGGTGAACGGGGCGGCCTCATCGAAGACGTCCGGGAGTCCCCAGGAGAGGTTCCAGAGCCTTGAGGCCATCGCCGCGGTGAGGATCGATGCGAACAGGGCGAATTCCGTCCCCCTGATCTGATCGTCGCCCGGTTTCTGGTCCACTGCCGTTCCCATGACCGCAAGATACGAATTGCGACGGGTACTGAAAAATTGCTTCTCAGGCCCGGAATCCCTATATTGACGGCGCATTTCTCGATTTCCCCCGTGGTTTTGACTGTTCCTCGGAAACCGGCGAATCATTTGTGGGGAGTGATATGATAATTCTGAAGGAAATTCATGAACGAAGGCAAGATCATCCAGGTCATCGGTCCCGTCGTGGACGTGGACTTTTCGGGCGGGAAACTCCCCTCAATCCTCAACGCCGTCCGGATACCGAGAAAGAACATCGAAGGCGTCGAGGAGGAGCTTATCTGCGAGGTACAGCAGCACCTGGGGGAGGAGCGGGTCAGGACCGTCGCGATGGACTCCACCGACGGCCTCATCCGCGGCATGAAGGTCTTCGACACCGAATCGCCGATCATGGTCCCCGTCGGGCCCTGCACGCTCGGCCGGCTTATTAATGTAATCGGGAAAGGCATCGACCAGCTGCCGCCGATCGAGAGTAAAATCATGTATTCCATCCATCGCCCGGCCCCCGAATTTCATACGCTGAGCACCAAAAAAGAGATGTTCGAAACGGGCATCAAGGTCATCGACCTCCTCGAACCGTATTCGAAGGGCGGGAAAACCGGCCTCTTCGGCGGGGCGGGGGTCGGAAAAACGGTCATCATCATGGAACTGATTCATAATATCGCGACCCACCACGGCGGATACTCGGTGTTCGGCGGCGTGGGCGAACGGACCCGCGAGGGCAACGACCTCTGGGTCGAGATGAAGGAATCCGGCGTGCTCGACAAGACCGCGCTCGTGTTCGGGCAGATGAACGAGCCCCCCGGCGCCCGGCAGAGGGTCGGACTGACCGCTCTCACGATGGCGGAGTACTTCCGCGACGCGGAGGGGAAGGACGTGCTGCTCTTCATCGACAACATCTTTCGTTTCGTCCAGGCCGGCTCCGAAGTGTCCGCGCTCCTCGGGCGGATGCCCTCGGCCGTGGGATACCAGCCGACGCTCGGCACCGAAATGGGCGAACTGCAGGAGCGGATCACCTCCACCAAGAATGGATCGATCACCTCGGTGCAGGCCATCTACGTGCCCGCCGACGACCTGACCGACCCCGCGCCCGCGACCACGTTCAGCCACCTCGATGCGACCACGGTGCTCAGCCGGCAGATCGCCGAGCTGGGGATCTACCCCGCCGTCGACCCGCTCGACTCGACCTCCCGGATACTCGAACCGGGCATCCTGGGAGAGGAGCATTACGGCGTCGCCAAGCGGGTCAAGGAAATCCTCCAGACCTACAAGGACCTCCAGGACATCATCAACATCCTCGGCATGGACGAACTCTCCGACGACGACAAGCGGACGGTGTCCAGGGCGAGAAAAATCCAGAAATTCCTCTCGCAACCGTTTTTTGTGGCCGAGCAGTTCACCGGCATCCCCGGCAAGTACGTCAAGCTCGCGGACACGATCCGCGGCTTCAAGGCGATCATCGACGGCGAGTGCGACCAGATCCCCGAAAATTATTTCTACATGATGGGTACCATCGACGAGGTCGTCGAGCGGCACAAGAAAGAGGCGGCCTGAGCCTGCCTGAGGCAGACATGACCGGAAGGATGTTCCGTCTCGAGATCGTCACGCCCAGGAGGGTGGTGTTCAACGGTGAAGCCGAGAGTTTCAGCGCGCCGGGCGTCATGGGAGGATTCCAGGTGCTGGTCGACCACGCGCCGATGCTGGCCGAGATCGGAATCGGCGAGGTGAGCGTCCGCGACGCCGATGGGAACCAGGTCCACTATGCGACGTCCGGTGGCGTTGTGGAGGTGAAACACAACCACGTGATCCTCATGGCGGAGTCCGCGGAGCGGGAGGATGAAATCGACGCGGCGCGGGCCGAAGCGGCCCGCGACAGGGCCAGACACCGGATCGCGGAACGCAAGGCCGAGACCGACATCGACCGGGCGAGGGTCGCGCTCATGAGGGCGGTCAATCGCCTGAAAGTCTCCACCCGTGGGTGAATGCCCGGAGGATTGTTCATCGCCCACCCGATCTCGTCAGGTCGGGTGGGTTTTTTTTGAGGTTTTTTAAGATTCACCGCGGCGTTGGAAATGTTCGCGATTGAAGGTATATTCATTCCGAATTTTTAATGGTCATGCCAACCGCCATTCGATGAGGGTAACGAGGGCCGAGATCGACCTGAGAGCGCTCAGGTTCAATTACGAGGGTGTGAGGAAACGCGTCGGGCCGGGCGTACGGATCATGGGAATCGTCAAGGCCAACGCGTACGGCCACGGGATCATCGAGGTCTCGAGGGCGCTCGTCCGCTTCGGCATCGACTATCTCGGGGTCGGTTTCGCGGAAGAGGGGATCGCCCTGCGCAAGGCGGGCGTCACCTGCCCGGTCCTGGTCCTGGGCGGGGTGCTCGGCCGGCAGATCAGCGATTTTTTAGAGCACAGACTCGACATCACCGTCTCCTCCCTGGAGATCGCCAGGCAGATCGACGAGGAGGTCCGCAGGTCCCCGGCCGGCGCCAGGGCCCACGTGCACCTGAAGATCGACACCGGCATGGAGCGGATCGGGGTCAAGAGCGAGAATGCCGCCCGGTTCATCGACGAGGTGGGCCGGCTCCAGGGCATTACCATGAGGGGCCTGTACAGCCATTTCGCGACCGCCGACGAAGCGGACAAGTCCTTCGCCCTCGAACAGCTGAAAAAATTCGACGCGGTCGTCGCGGCGGCCCGGCAGGCGGGCCACGACATTCCGTATATCCACATCGCCAACAGCGGCGCCGTCCTCGACATGCCGGGGTCCTGCCACACGATGGTCCGGCCGGGCATCATGCTGTACGGGATTTATCCCTCGGGCGAAACCGGCAGGAGCATCCCCCTGCGCCCCGTCCTCTCCCTCAGGTCCAACGTCGTGTTCATCAAGGAGGTCGCCGGCGGCACGCCGGTGAGTTACGGGAGGAAGTACACCACCGGGAAGACCACCCGGATCGCGACGATTCCGGTGGGGTACGGCGACGGGTACCCGAGGCGCCTGAGCAACTCCGCGAACGTCCTGATCGGGGGAAGGGGATACCCCGTCGTCGGCACTGTGTGCATGGACGCGCTGATGGTCGACATCGGCATGGACGCCGTCATCCACGTGGGGGACGACGTCACGCTGATCGGCGCGGACGGGGGGGCGCAGATCGGGGTCTGGGAGCTTTCCGAAACGGTCGGGACGGTCCCCTATGAAATTCTCACGGGCATTGCGGCCAGGGTGCCGCGCATCGCTCACTATTCAGAAGGGAATTGAATTATATGCCGAATGTTTATGCCGTGGTCATGGCCGGGGGCGTGGGATCGAGGTTCTGGCCGCGAAGCACAGAGAAAACGCCCAAGCAGCTCCTCGAGATCGTCAACAAGGGGACGATGATCCAGAATACGGTCGCACGGATCGCAAGCGTCATCGAGCCCTCGAAGATCCTGATCGTCACCAGCAAGCTCCAGAGACCGACCGTCGCCAGGCAGCTCCCGCAGCTTCCGGCCGAAAACATCATCGTGGAGCCGATCGGCCGGAACACGGCGCCCTGCATCGGGCTCGCGGCCCTCTTCATCAGGAGGAGGGACCCCGACGCGGTCATGGTGGTCCTGCCCGCCGACCACCTCATGCAGGACGAGGATGAATTCCGGAGGGTCCTGAGCCTCGCCATCTGGGTCGCCTACGAGTCGGGGAGGCTCATCACCATCGGCATCCAGCCGTCGAGGCCGGAAACAGGGTACGGCTATATCCAGGTGGTGGACGAGGACGACGGGACGAACCCCTACTTTTCGCGCGGTGTCCACAAGGTGAAAACCTTCGCGGAAAAACCGAACCGGGAAACCGCCCAGAAATTCCTGGAGAGCGGTGATTTCCTCTGGAACAGCGGCATGTTCATCTGGAAGGTGGACGTCATCCTCCGCGAGATCAGCCATTCGCTCCCCGAACTCTCCGCCGAACTGGACAGAATCGAGGGGGCCATCGGCACCGACCGGCTCGACCATGCCGTCGAGACGGCCTACCGGATGATCAGGGGGATATCCATCGACTACGGCGTGATGGAAAAGGCCCGGGAAGTCTACGTGCTGCGCGGGGAATTCGGATGGAGCGACGTCGGCTCCTGGGACGAGGTCTACAGGATTTCGGGCAAGGATACCGATGGCAACTCCGTCTCCGGGAAGGCGATCCTCCACGGGACAAAAAATTCTCTCATCTACTCGGGGGACAAGATCATCGCGGCCGTCGACGTGGAAGACCTCATTATTATTGCGTCGGACAATGCCATCCTCGTCTGCAGGCGGGGGGAATCGCAGGAAGTGAAGGAAGTGGTCGATTACCTCCGGAGAAAACAGATGACGGACTACCTGTGATCGCGCGAAGCGCAATCGTGGCGGCGGCGCTCGCGGCCGCGCTCGGCCTCTCCGCCTGCAGCGGGTCGTCGCCGAGGTTTACGGCCTCCCGCGCGGACCGCGTCGAACCGGGGGGAAGCTATTCGACGCGGGAGGAGGGCCTCGCCTCCTATTATGCCGACGAGTTCAACGGCCGCAAGACCTCCAACGGCGAGATATTCGACATGAACAGGCTCACCGCGGCCCACAAATCGCTCCCCTTCAACACCGTGGTGAAAGTCACCAACCTCGAAAACGGCATGTCGGTCATCGTCCGGGTGAATGACCGCGGTCCTTTCGTTGACGATCGGATCATCGACCTCTCACTGGCCGGGGCGAAGGCCATCGGTATGATCGGAACCGGTACGGCTAGGGTTTCACTGGAAGTCATTGAATTCGGTCCCGATCCGTCAAAGTCCAAGGACTAATTCCTCTTTACCAGCCGGATCCAACGATTTTCCTGTGATCTCCGTCGTTGCCGGTCTCCCTGCGAATAGATATATTACACTGCATCCCCTTCGAAAGTAAGCCGTTTCCGCAGAATTCCTCTGCGAGAGACATAAGCAGGAACCCGTAAATACATAGGATATTCACAATTTACCCAATTCTTATTAAACCGCTGAAGGCCTACGGACAGGCGGTGATCATCGCAGGATTATCCTTTTTGATGATTCCACTCTCGTCGTACAGGTTTTTCGAGTATTCCCTGGGCGCCCCGGAGCCGTGGACCGATCCGGTGGCGATGGAAATCCCGGTTCCGCGGGAATTGCACCGGGAAGACTATGCGGCGTTGCGTAAATTTTCAGGATTGTACGGAGTGGATTACCGGCTGGTGCTCGCCGTCGCCGAGCATGAATCGCGGTTCAACAGGCTGGCCCTGAGTCCGCGGGGAGCCATGGGACTGCTTCAGATCATGCCTGCCACCGGCAGGGAGCTCCTCACCGAACTGAAGCTGTCGGACCTCTCCCTTCCCGCCCAGCACCTCCGGGCGGGGATCTACTATTTTTCGAAACTCTCCCGCCTTTTCAGTTCGGTCCCCTCGGAGCACCGGAGTCAGCTGGCCCTGGCGGCCTACAACGCGGGCCCTTCCCGCATCTACGACGCGCAGGAGCTTGCGGCGTACCTCGGCGAAGATCCCCGGCGCTGGTCGTCGATCCGGCATGTGCTCCCGCTCCTCTCGCGCAGATATTCATCCCTGCACGCCCACGTCTGGCCGGAAGGTCGTCCGCCGCACGGATATTTCGCAGGCTGGAAGGAAACGGTCCGATACGTCGACAGGGTGATGTCCAGCTACACAGGGTATCTCCCCCCCGGGAACTGAACCGCGGCGACCCGCCGATCGCCGAAGTTTCCGGTTTTCACCCCATTGAAATCAGATCCCCGAGATGCTACATTGTCCCCGCATTCTCCTTGGAAAAGGGAGTGTAGTGAATTGTGAGTGGAGTAATGTCGGAGGGGTTGGGGGGTGGGGGGACCGAACATCGGGAGGCGGTTCTTCCATCACCCGATTCCTCCGACAGATATTTCCGGCGACCGGTGAGGACGGTTCAGGGAAGGAGGATCGCGCTCGCGAGGACCGTGGTCCAGAGGCCGTTCTTGTCCCCCTCGGCCGACTGGGTGATGTTGTAGGTCTTGACGATCTTGCCGCTCATTTTATACTGCTTTTCTCTCTCGTCCCAGGCGACGTTCGGATCGAACTCGACGCCGAGCGTCGTGGCCAGCATCGACGCGGCGAGGTCCTCGGCGTAATCGCCGGCCTTCTCGTCCGTTTCGCCGAAGGGATGGTGTTCCGAAAGGTAGCCGTACTGTGTCAGGTCGGCGGGAGTCGCCACGCCGATCGATGCCGCGATGAGGCGATTGGGCTCGTTCGTCGCGTTCCGGGCCATGACGGCGAAGGTGATCTGCCCGGCCTGGAGCACTTTGAGCCCTTCCTCGGTCGGTATCCGCTTACAGCCGGGGGGGTAGATGCTCGACACGGTCACGAGGTTGCATTTTTCGATCTTCGCGTCCCGGAGGGCGAGTTCGAACGACTGGAGATAGTCCTTGTGGCGGCCGACGCCTTTGGTGAAGAACATTCGCTGTGGGACGTACACGGTATTCCTTCCTTGATTAAATTCCTGGTTAAGATGACGTTGTGAACGGGACGGGGGTGCGGGTCGTCAGGACCGCGCGAAATCGCGGCGAATCTGCCGCTCGACCTCCCGCTTCTTGATGGTTTCTCTCTTGTCGAAAAATTTCTTGCCCCGGCAGAGCCCGATCTCCACCTTCGCGACGTTCTTTTTGAAGTAGACCCTGAGCGGGATCAGGGCAAGGCCTTTTTCCTGCAGACTGGCGGTCAGTTTCCGTATTTCCTTCCGGTGAAGGAGCAGCTTGCGGTCGCGCAGGGGGTCATGGTTGTTGATGTTTCCCTTCTCGAACGGGTTGACGTGCATCCCCACCAGCCAGAATTCGCCGCGCCTGACCATCACGTATCC
>DATDQD010000003.1:0-8522 GCA_035292425.1 Bacteroidota bacterium | reverse complement strand
CATCGTTTTACCCGAGCCGGGAGGACCGACCATAAGAATATTATGTCCACCCGCCGCCGCGATCTCCAGGGCCCGCTTCGCGTGTTCCTGTCCCCGGACGTCGGCAAAGTCCGGTTCGCTCCCGTCGGCCCCCAGGTTCACCGGCGGAGAAGACGTGCGCCGGAACGGGGCGGAGTGGTTTTCCCCCCGCAGGAACCCCATCGTCTGCGCGAGCGACTCCATCGGGTGGACGTCGATGCCCTCCACGAGGGAGGCCTCATCGGCGTTTTCCTCGGGAACGATGATTCCCTGCAGCGCATGATCGCGCGCAGCAAGCGCGACCGGGAGTATCCCGTTGACCCGCCGGAGCCTCCCATCCAGGGCAAGCTCACCGAGGAGGAGGTATCGGGCAAGGAGGGGCGTGCCGGTTTCTCCCACCGCGGTCAGGATCCCCACGGCGATCGGAAGGTCGAGCGCCGCGCCCTCCTTCCGGATATCAGCCGGCGCGAGATTGACGGTGATCCGCCAGGTCGGGAACTTGAACCCCGACGTCTTGATCGCCGCGTAGACACGTTCGCGGCTCTCCCGGACGACGCTGTCCGGAAGGCCGACGACGTTGAACATGCTGATCGTCGCCGCAATGTGCGTTTCGACCCGGATGATCCGGGCGTTGATGCCCACCGTCGCTCCGCTCAAGACGGTGGAATACATCTTCCTCCCGGGATCATTCATCGAGGCGTGGGCCCGGTCGTTCCGGTCTGTCCGATCGGAAAGGGTGAGAGAGCATGACTTCTTCCCATTGGACGGTAATATAATCGTATCCGGAGTGAGGGAAGAGGGGTTCTCCGCCCCATATCCGGACCAACCGACGGCATCCTCCCGACCCTTGATTTTTCGCAGGATTCGGTTACATTGAATATGTGACGGACCACGGACCAGGGACTCCATTTTATTTCCACACCAAGCTCGATCAGACGATCCTCCTTGGAGTACGGGCGAAGAACGTCAAACAGCTCCTGCACGGAATCAGGACTGTCCCCGAATCCTCGATCTATCATCACACCCACAGATTCCTCCTGCAGCACCAGTATCTTTCGCCCGAACCTCCAAATGATTTCGCCTACTGGGTGACGGAAATCGTGGGAAATGCGGCCCTGGGCGAACGGCTGGCGAGCATCGATATCGTCCAGTTCGACAGCATCGCCGTCCTCCGGGAGCGGTTCGCGGACATCTTGGAAAGCTGCGTCACATCGGAGGAGTATCGCCCGGAAACGAACCACGGCGACGATTTTCATTTCATGGCATCGCGGACATTCGTCATCCCCACTCCATTCGTTGCGCACGATCTGCGTGAATTCATGGATATCCTCGGGAAAATCAGCCTCAATGCACTCTATTACCATGTGTTCGACGCGAAGCTGCGACTGGGGAAGGGCGAGAACGATTTTTCCCGCTGGCTGAGGGATCAAGCGAGGGATGACATCGCCGATAAAATCAAGCGGCTCGATCCGTATGCACAGACCCTGGAGGGATTGCGCAGGCGTATCATCGGACTACTAGGCCGCGATGACCGGAATTGAACGCTACGAATCGATCGCAGGGAAGGCGACGATCGACGAACTTTTCCTCCTGGCACGGCAGATCGAGGGGCTGTCGATACAGAATATCAACTCCACCTCGGTGGGCGGTGGAGTGGCCGAAATACTGACCAGGATGCTCCCGTTGATGAAGGAGTTGGGAGTGAATATGCGGTGGGATGTCATCAGGGGAGATGAGAAATTTTTCGTCATCACCAAGAAATTTCACAACGGCCTGCACGGGGTTCCCGTGGAGATCACCGATGACGAATACGATCATTTCATCCGGGTCAACCGGGAGAATGCGGCAGAACTCTCATTCGGCGATGTGGTCTTCGTTCATGATCCCCAGCCGGTCGCCCTGATCGAGAAACGGATCGACCTGGGGCGGCGCTGGATATGGAGGTGCCATATCGACTTCTCCAGGCCCGACAGGAAGATCTGGAAATTCCTCCACCGGTACGTCTCGATGTACGACGCCGCGGTGTTCTCCGCACCGGCTTTCGCCCGGACCCTCCCCATCCCGCAGGTGCTCATCTCTCCCTCGATCGATCCGCTCAGTGAGAAAAATATGGAGCTTCCGGAGACGGTGATCGACTCGGTATTCAATAAATACGGCATCGACCGGTCGCGTCCGGTCGTTACTCAGATCTCGAGATTCGACTATCTCAAGGACCCCGTCGGAGTGATCAGGGCATACCGTGCGGCAAAGAAACGCGTGGATATCCAGCTGGTACTCGCGGGCGGAGGGGCGACCGACGACCCGGAAGGCCCGGCGGTGATGGAAAAAATTCATGAGGAAGCGGCCAACGACCCGGATATCCTCGTCTTACTCCTACCTCCTTCAAGCGATGTCGAGATCAACGCACTCCAGCGTGGATCCACCATCATCCTCCAAAAGTCGCTCAGGGAAGGCTTCGGGTTGACCGTTTCGGAGGCCCTCTGGAAAGGAAAACCCACCATTGCAGGCGCGGTGGGGGGTATACCGCTCCAGATCACCCATAAATATTCTGGAATTCTCACCTACTCGATAGACGGAACCGCCCGCTGGATAAAACAGCTCATCAACGAGCCGGAGTACGCGACGAAGCTGGGCCAGAACGGGCGGGAGCATATACGGAACAATTTCCTCATCACCCGTCATATAAAAGATTATCTGTTGCTCTTTACTTCGCTGATGCATAAAGGAGACCTGGTATACCTCAAGTAAATTACGGTGGATGATGAATGCCGCCGCAGGCACCGGTACCGGAGAGAGGAAAAAGGGGAGACTGATCCTCGTTTCAAACAGGCTCCCCTTCACCATCTCGACGGCAAGGGGACAGGCAGTTTTCCAGCCCAGTGCCGGAGGAGTCGTCACGGGCCTTCGATCGTTTCTGGATAGACGCCGGGAAGGCGGAGGACCCGCCTCGGGCTGTCTCTGGGTCGGCTGGCCGGGCAACACCATACCCCCGGGGCTGAAGACGGAGGTCTGCCGGAACGCGCTCGCCGAGCACGGATCGCTTCCAATATTCCTGACAAACCGCGAGATGGAACGTTTCTATCACGGGTTCTGCAACAAGACCATCTGGCCGCTCTTCCACTATTTCCCGTCTTATACGCAGTATATCCCATCGATGTGGGAGGAATACCGCCGCGTCAACGAACGGTTCGCCGAAGTGATTGTGCCGGAGACCGGCCCGGACGATGAAATTTGGGTGCATGATTATCATTTGATGCTCCTCCCTGCAATCCTCCGTGCGAAACTCCCCGGGCGGCGGATCGGTTTCTTCCTCCACATCCCGTTTCCTTCCTTCGAAATCTTCAGGCTTCTCCCCGCCCGGTGGAGAAGGGAGATCCTGGAGGGGATCCTCGGTGCCGACCTCGTTGGATTCCACACCTACGAATACACACAACATTTCCTGCAGTGCGTTCTCCGGATCGCGGATCATACCCACCACCTCGGGACGATCACCACGGCGGACCATATCGTCAGGGTGCAGACGTTCCCTCTCGGGATCGATTTCGACAGGTTCAACGACGGCGCGCGGTCGGAGGAGGCGGTCGCCGGGGGGCTCGCGCTCAGGGCATCGCTCGGTACCGCGAAAGTGATCCTCTCCCTCGACAGGCTCGACTATACGAAAGGCATCCTGAACCGTCTCGAGGCGTTCGAACTTCTCCTCGAACGGCACAGACAGTATCATCGGGGCGTCGTGCTCCTCTTGACCGTGGTACCGTCGCGGGTCGCCCTCGACCGGTACGAAAAAATGAAACGACAGATCGAGGAAGCCGTGGGGAAAATCAACGGGAGATTCGGGGAGGTGGGGTGGACTCCGGTCATCTACCAGTACAGAAATCTCGCGTTCGCCACGCTCGTGGCGCATTACGCCGCGAGCGACATCGCCCTGATCACCCCGCTGCGCGACGGAATGAACCTCATCGCCAAGGAGTATGTTGCCTCGAGGCACTCCGGCAACGGCGTCCTCATTCTGAGCGAGATGGCGGGGGCGGTCAAGGAACTCGGGGAGGCGATCGTCATCAATCCCAACGACATCGGTGAAATCGCCGAGGCAATACACGAGGCGCTCACGATGCCGGTCCCCGAACAGTGCAGGCGCATCACCGCCATGCAGGTGCGGTTACGGCGGTATACTGTGGAGCGGTGGGCCGGCGATTTCCTCGGCCAGCTCGGCGAGATGGAGGCCGTGCAATCGAGATACCTCGCCAAATTCCTCGGCAGGGAGATTCGGTCCGGCCTTCTGATCGAATACGCCCGGACGACGAACCGGATCTTCCTTCTCGACTACGACGGCACGCTCGTCCCGTTTCACGACAGGCCGCGGATGGCGACGCCCCCGGAGGATGTCATCGGAGTGCTGAAGCGGCTGTGCGCAGACACCCGGAACACCGTCGCGATCGTGAGCGGGAGGGACAGGCGCACGCTGGATGATTTTTTCGGTACAATGCCACTTCTGCTCGTGGCAGAACACGGCGCATGGGTCCGGGATGCCGACAGGCAATGGGGGATGACGGATAAAGGATCTTCACCCTGGATGGCCGATCTTCTCCCGGTCCTCGAGCTCTATACCGACCGACTCCCGGGGTCGTTCGTTGAAGCGAAGGAATCGGGACTCGCCTGGCATTTCAGGCGGGCAGACCCCGAACAACGGCAGGTTCTGGCGGGGGAATTGGTGGACTATCTGACGTCGTTCACCGCCAACATCGACGTTCAGATCATGCAGGGAAACAAGGTCATCGAAATCAGGAATTCGAGAATCAACAAGGGCAGCGCGGTCGCGATGCTGCTCGCAAAATCTTCGTTCGATTTCATCCTGTCGGTGGGCGACGATTGGACCGACGAGGATATGTTCAGGATGCTCCCGCCGGAAGCCCATTCCGTGAAAGTCGGGATGATCAGCACGCACGCGAAATACAACCTGCGCAACCGGGAGGAGGTGGGCGACCTCCTGCGCGCTTTTGCCGAGGTCCGGCCGTAAAGGTCCCGCGGCCTGCAGCGGGGTGATTCGCCCCACATTTCCTTTGTCAAACAACCGATAATTGCTATATTCCGGAACATTTCCGGAGAATTCACCGTTGACGAAACTTCCGATCCGTCTTTTCGCGATTCTCTCACCGATCCTTTTTCCCTGGCCCGGGGCGGCCCTCGCCCAAGGGCTCTCGACCCACGTCGATCCCTTCATCGGTACAGGCGGACACGGTCATACGTTCCCGGGTGCGACGACCCCCTTCGGCATGGCGCAGTTAAGTCCCGACACCCGGTACGAGGGCTGGGACGCCTGCGGGGGATATCACTATTCCGATACGACGATCCTCGGGTTCAGTCACCTTCACCTGAGCGGCACCGGGATCGCCGATTACGGTGATATCCTCTTCACCCCTACACTGAAAACGCTTGATTTTAGGCCCGCACCTGACGGCAAACCATCGTACAACCACCGCTCCACATTTTCCCACGCCGATGAGGTCGCCTTGCCGGGATACTACGGGGTACTCCTGTCGGAGGGGGGTATCCGGGCGGAATTCACTGCAACCCCGCGGTGCGGTTTTCACAGCTACACGTTCCCCCGGTCTGACTCGGCGGCGATCGTCATCGATCTCCTCCACGGGCTAGGCCCCGACCGTGTGGTCGAATCGGAACTCCAGATCACCGGCGATAACGAGGTATCGGGCTACCGGCGCTCATCCGGGTGGGCGAAAGACCAGCGGATCTGGTTCGTGGCGCAGTTTTCGAAGGCGTTTTCAGGTTTCGGCATCGTCCGCAACGACTCCATCGTCGCGGAATCGCGCGCCGGATCGGGGACGAACCTCCGGGCGTTCGTCACGTACAGGACCGGCAAAGTCGAAGAGGTCCTCGTGAAGGTCGGGCTGTCGGCCGTCAGCCTGGAGGGTGCGCGGAAAAACCTGACTGCCGAAATACGCGACTGGGATTTCGACAAGGTGCGGGAAACCGCCGAGCTCCTCTGGGAGAGGGAGTTGAGCAGGATCGTGGTCGACGGGGGCCCGGAGCGGGAGAAGAAAATTTTCTATACGGCGCTCTACCATTCCATGATCGCTCCGAACCTCGCCGGCGACGTGGACGGGAACTACCGCGGCATGGACATGGAAATTCATACTGAAAAGAATTTCACGATGTATTCCGTCTTTTCGCTCTGGGACACCTTCCGGGCGCTCCACCCTCTGCTGACACTGCTCGACCCCAAACGGACGGGGGATTTCATCCGGTCGATGCTCAGAAAATATGAAGAGGGGGGAGTACTGCCGGTCTGGGAGCTCGCCTCCAACGAAACCTGGACGATGATCGGCTATCATTCGGTCCCGGTGATCGCCGACGCGTATTTCAAGGGGGTCAGGGGATTCGATACGACGCTCGCCCTCTCGGCCATGAAAACGTCCGCCGGCCTTAATCACATGGGGCTGGAACCATACCGGAAGTACGGGTATGTCCCCGGAGACGGCGCGGGGGAGAGCGTTTCCAGGACGCTCGAATATGCGTACGACGACTGGTGCATCTCCCGTTTTGCGGGCGCAGTGGGCGACGCAACCGCGGCCGGGAAATTCGACGAACGGTCGCAGTACTACAAGAACCTCTTCGATCCCTCCACGGGATTCATGAGGCCCCGGATCAACGGGGGATGGGCGGAACCGTTCGACCCGAAGGCGGTCACCTACCATTACACGGAGGCCAACCCCTGGCAGTATACCTTTTTTGCGCCGCATGACGTCGACGGGATGATCTCGCTCTTCGGGGGGAAGGGGAAATTCGTCGGCAAGCTCGATTCCCTCTTTTACTCCAGTTCCGGAACCACCGGCCGCGAACAGGCGGACATCACGGGGATGATCGGGCAGTATGCGCAGGGGAACGAGCCGAGCCACAATTTCGCGTATCTCTACGCGCACGCCGGGGCGCCGTGGAAAACGCAGAAGATCGTCAGGACGATCATGGACTCGCTCTATACCGACCGTCCGGACGGGCTCTGCGGCAACGACGATTGCGGCCAGATGTCGGCCTGGTACGTCTTCAGCGCCCTCGGCTTCTACCCCGTGACGCCCGGAGCGCCGCTCTATACGGTCGGCAGTCCGGTTTTTCCGCGTGTGCGGATCAATTTTCCGAACCGCAAAATGTTCATCGTGGAAGCGCGCAACGTCTCTCCTTCGAACAGGTACATCCAGGCGGTGACACTCAACGGCCGCGCGGTCGGGGGCATGACCCTCCGGCACGACGTGATCACCTCGGGCGGGGAGGTGGTCTTCACAATGGGCCCGTTGCCGAAGAGGGATCTGCCGGGCGCGGGACCCGCCTACGCCGAGTACGCGCCCAAAAAAAAGATCACGACAGTTCCGTATTTTACGGTGTCGGCACGGTCGTTCGTCGATTCCCTGACGGTCGGACTCTCATGCACGACGCCCGGCGCGACGATCTATCTTACCTCCGACGGCACGATCCCGAATTTTTCGTCTCCCGAATACAGCGGACCGCTGACGCTGGTCAGCAATGCATCCCTGCATGCCGTCGCGGCGGCCCCCGGGCGGGTGCCGAGCGGCCTGCTCTACGGGGAATTCATGCGCCACGTCCCCGTCGGTTCGATCAGCCTGAAGACTCCCTACAGCCCGCAATATACCGGCGGCGGTGACGGAGCCCTCATCGACGGCCTGCTGGGCGCGGCGGATTTCCGGCTCGGGGCCTGGCAGGGATACGAGCAGAACGACCTCGACGTGGTCGTGGACCTGGGGGAGACGAAGACTGTCGGCAATGTCGCCATCGGGTGCCTGCAGGACAACAACTCATGGATTTTTTTCCCCACATCGCTGGAGGTGTCGCTCTCGGAGGACGGCAGGGATTTTACCCCGCCGGTGATCGTCCGGAACGAAATCTCTCCCCGCGAGGAGGGGGCGATGAGAAAGGAATTTGACGCGCATATCGAGGCGGTGAAGGCCCGGTACGTGCGGATTATCGCTCGAAACATCGGGACCTGTCCCGGGTGGCACAAGGGAGCGGGGGGCAAGGCCTGGCTCTTCGCGGACGAAATCGTGATCAGGCGACGGTAAGGCCCTCCCATGGACCTCAGCAGGAGAAGTTTTTTACGCACCGCAGGCGGGGTCGTGATCGTCGGGATCGGGGATTCGCTCGGTGCGTTCAATCCCGCCGCGGCGCGGGCTCTCTTCGGGGATCCCGTGGGAATCCGCGTCGCGGTACTCTTTGACGAGGGATTTCCCGGGGCGGATGATTTCTCGCTCACCAGGGAAACCCTGGCCGCGGCGCTGAGCGATTTCACCGTCGAGTATCTTACGGCGGCCGAACTCGCGGCGAAACTCCCCGGCGGAGGGTATGGACTCCTGGTGAATCCGTATGGTTCCGCTTTCCCCGTCGAGTGCTGGATCTCGATCAGGGCCTACCTCTCGCGCGGAGGCAGTCTCCTGAACCTGGGCGGCATTCCATTTTCGGTTCCGGTCCGGAAGGATGGCGCC
>DATDQD010000002.1:0-7018 GCA_035292425.1 Bacteroidota bacterium | reverse complement strand
CTCGACAGGCATTACACGATGCTGGTCTTCTACCCGATGGACGATCGCGCCGTCCGGTTCGGCCTGACGTGGAATTTCCTCGACTGAATTTGTCGGTATGATGTAATTTTCGTAAAATATCGGTTCAAATCCGAGGTCAACCATGAAAATCCTCCGCCTGGCGCTCCCGATTCTGATCGCGTCCGCCGTTTCGGCTCAAACTTCCGCACCCCTTCTCGACGGGAAGGTCCTCGATCTGCTCCACGAATCGCTCAGCGGCGAACTCGCCAAAGAATACGTCATCGGCATCACGAGACACCACCGGATCCAGGGCTCGAGGGGGTACCGGGACGCGGCGCAGTATGTCCTCGGAGAGCTGAAGAGGTTCGGCTTCGGGGAGAAGGATGCCTATATCGAATCGTTCCCGTCCGACGGGAAAATCCATTACCAGACATGGCAGTCCCCCTCGGGTTGGGACATTTCGTCTGCCGAACTGCGCATGGTGGAGCCGTACGACGAGCGGATCGTCGGGTACCCCGAGGTCGCCATGAGCCTCATGACCTACTCCAATCCCGGCGATGTCACCGCGGAACTCGTCTGGGTGGGGGGTGGAACATCGGAAGACGACTATAAGGGCAGGGACGTGAAGGGGAAATTCGTCCTGGCGACCGGGTACGGAGGCGCCGTGCACAGGCTCGCGGTGTTAAAATATAACGCGAAAGCGGTCGTCTGCTACCTGGACGACGAGCGCGCCGCCGAATACCCCGACATGCTGCAATATACCGGGATGTGGCCGAAGACCAGCGAGCTTGAGGCGACGACCTTCGGCTTCAACCTCACCAACCGCCAGGGGGAGAAACTCCGGGGCCTCCTCCTCTCGGGCAAGAAAGTGACGATGCGGGGATGGGCGAAGGGAACCGGGCTGGAACCGTACGCGATGGACGTCGTCGTCGCGCACATCCGGGGGACCGACAATGCGTCGGAGGAACTGGTCTTCAGCGCGCACCTGGACCACCCGAAGGAATCTGCGAACGACAACGCCAGCGGCTCCGCAGCCATCCTGGACATCGCGAGATCGCTGAAGGAACTGACCGACTCCGGGAGGCTCCCGCGCCCGAAGCGCTCCTTCACGTTTATCTGGGTCCCCGAGTGGAACGGCACGATGGCCTGGATCGACGCGCACCCCGGTATGAAGGGCCCGGAACTGGGGGGATCGTTCCTGGCCAACATGAACATGGACATGGTCGGCGAAAACCCCGAGCTGCTCCACTCGAAACTGATCCTGACCAGGACGCCCCTCTCCCTCCCCTCCTGCGTGAACGACGTCGTGGAAAACATGGCGCAGGCGGTGGACAGGCTCGACGTCAGGACCCCGAGGGGATCGCTCTCGGAGTTCAACTACCGTGTCACCCCCTACTCCGGCGGGAGCGACCACATGATGTTCATCGACAGGAAAGTCCCCGGCGTCATGTTCTCGCACACGGACTACACCCACCACACCTCCGAAGACACACCGGACAAGGTCGACCCCGTGGAACTCGAGCGGTGCGAAATCATTTCCGCCGGAACAATGTGGTATCTCGCCAACCTGGACGACACTCAGGGGGTAGACCTCGCGCGGCTGGCCTACGCAAACGCACTCGGCAGGTTCGGCATGGAGGTCCGCCGCGCCCATGCGATGGGGCCCCCGTCTCCCTCCGGCGCGGTCGACCTCAACGCCGCGCAGAACGTGATCGATTACGGCTACTGGGACGCCCGCCAGTCGGTCGGCTCGGTCCTGAGCTTCAACGGCGCGGAGAACGTGAAGTACGTGGTGAATGACCTCTTCCGCAGGCTCGAAACCGGCTTCCGCGAGGCCTCGGTCATGCCGAGCGCTCTCTATCCCGGGACCTCGTCCCCGCCGAAGAAACAGGCCGGACAGGCCGGGAAAGTGGCGCGCGTTCCGGTCCGCACCACCCGCGGCCCCCTCGATTTCGGGCTCCCGGAAAGCGCGCTGTCCCCCGCCGATGCACAGTGGTATGGCACGCCCGCCTTCACCATCTCCGGGGACCAGCGCTTCGAACTGGTGAACTTCATCGACGGCAGGCGGAGTGTGTCGGAGATCCGGAATGCCGTCAGCGCGTACGGGGCCCCGGTGGACGTCAGCGCGGTGTACCGTTACCTGGAGGACCTCGTGAAGGCGAACGTCCTGAAGTGGGCGGAGTGACCTCCGGCGGAGCCGTGAAAAAATACACGCTGAAAAAGGTTGAAACGGGGCTCCGGGTCATCCAGCCCGGTAAGTTCCGGATCGATTACCGGAACGAGCTCAACGCGTCTCAGTACGAGGCCGTCAGCTCCGTGAACGGCCCGCACCTCATCATCGCCGGCGCGGGGACCGGGAAGACCCGAACGATCGTCTACAGGGTGGCGTACCTCGTGGAGCTGGGCGTGAAGCCGGAACACATTCTGCTCCTGACGTTCACGAGGAAGGCCGCGCAGGAGATGCTCCGGAGGGCGGCCATACTCCTGGACGACCGGTGCGAAAAGGTCGGCGGCGGGACGTTCCACTCCTTCGCCAACCTCTCGCTCCGGAAATACGCGGCCCTGCTCGGTTACGACACCAATTTCACCATCCTCGACCAGGGCGACTCGCAGGACGTCCTGAACCTCATCAGGACCAGGCTCAAACACGACACGGCGAAGCGGCGCTTCCCGAGGAAGGAAACCCTCCACGACCTCTACAGCAGGTCGGTCAACACCATGACGCCGCTCTCGGCGATCCTGGAAGAGGATTACCCCCATTACGCGGAGCTCGCCGACGAGATACGGAACATCATCGCCCTCTACGGCGAGTACAAGCGCGCGAACAACCTGATGGACTACGACGACCTCCTGGTCAACCTGGCGAGGCTCCTCGGCGAACACCCGGACGTCAGGGAGGCGCTCTCCCGCCGGTACCGGTACATCATGGTCGACGAATACCAGGACACCAACCGCCTGCAGGCCGAAATCGTCGGCCACCTCGCCTCGTCCCACGGGAACGTGATGGTGGTGGGCGACGACGCCCAGTCGATCTATTCGTTCCGCGGCGCCACGATCAGGAACATCCTCGAATTCCCCGATACCTTCCCGGATTGCCGCGTCATCAAGCTCGAGGAAAACTACCGGAGCACGCAGGCGATCCTGAACGTCGCGAACGCGCTCATGGGGCGGAGCCCCGCTGAATCCGGACATTGACCAGGAAATCCATGACGATCCCGAAGAAGTTTCTGTCGCCGGCGGCGGCCGGCCTCCTCTGGCCGGCGGCCCTGATCCTTTCGGGGTGCGGCGCCTCGCAGCCTGCCGCGTCGCCTCCTCCCCCCGTCCCGACCGAAACAGCGCCCGTTCCCGCGCCCGCGATGACGATACGGGTTGCAAGTCTCGACGTCTCGGGGTACCGTGGCAGGATCGAACAGAAGCAGGTCGATGAACTGGCCCGGCTGATGGGCGAGAGGAAAATCGAGCTCCTGGCCGTCCAGGGGATCACCCGATACCCGACCGTCAGGACCCGGACCGACCTCGTCGGGGAGCTTGCCTCCGCAACGGAGATGCGGCAGGCGTTCGGAGAGACGATCAATCTTTCGGGCAGGCAGTCGGGCAACGCCCTCTTCAGCGCCTATCCAATATCCTCGAGCGACTCCCGCTCCTACGAAGGGGTCGCCGGGAGCAACTTCGAGGGGGCCCTGATGGTCATCGTCGACGCGGGCGCCCGCCCCGTGGTCGTGGTGAGCACGCTCCTTCCCGAACCCCTTTCGACCGCGGACGCGCGGATCTGCAACGACGCCCTTTCGGCGATGGCGTCCGAGCGCGGGACCGATCCGCTCCTGGTCCTCGGGAACCTCCCCGGGCCCCCGGACGGTGGCACGTGGAGGGATATCCGGACCGGGGATGCCCGGGCGGGGAGGCTCTGGTACACGCCCGGGGGAATCACGGTATCGGGCGGCACGACGGCGCGGTGCGAACTCGGGACGCTCCTGATCGCCGACGTCGGCATCTACCCGCAGTCCCGGCGCTGACTCCATGCGGGAACGGTTCGAAAAGCATCTCTACACGAACAGGCGGGAGGGGTCGCTCCCCCAGCTGATCGTGGCGCAGACCGAGCAGATGCAGTCGAAGTTCGTCGTCCAGAAAATCCTTGAGCTTCGCGAGGAGGGAGTGCCGCTCGGGGAGATCGCGGTGCTCTTCCGTTCGTCGTTTTTGTCATTCGACCTCGAGATCGAACTCTCCAGGGCCGACATCCCCTTCCGGAAGTTCGGGGGCTTCAAGTTCATCGAGACCGCGCACGTCAAGGACATGATCGCCTACCTCCGCGTGCTGGAAAATCCGAGGGACATGGTCTCGTGGAATCGTATATTATTATTAATCGACGGGGTCGGGCCCCGGACTTCCGAAAAAATCATCGACGACATCCTCCGCCGCCGCGCGGCCGACGGGGGCGCGAAAGGGTTCTGGCCAGACTACCAGGCGTATCCCGACGGCGCCAGGGAACTGATCGAAATGCTGAAATCGCTCGTGCCGTACAGGAAAAACCCCGCCGAATTCACGTCGCGGATGCTCGCCTACTACCAGCCGATCCTGAAGAAACGGTACGACGATTACCAGAGGAGGATGAAGGACCTCGAGATGTTCGAGCAGATCGCCTCGCGCTACGACGACGTCCCCACCCTCCTGACCGACCTCGCCCTGGAGCCGCCGAACGAGAGCATCGTCGACGTGTCGTCGCCCGGAACCGAGAAGGAATACCTGGTCCTCTCGACGATCCACAGCGCCAAGGGCCTGGAATGGCATACCGTGTTCGTGCTCTACGCCCTCGACGGCCGCTTCCCCTCCCTCCGCTCGGTCGACGACCCGGACGAGCTCGAGGAGGAACGCCGGCTGATGTACGTCGCCTGCACGCGGGCGAAGGAAAACCTGTTCATCACCTACCCGATCAACGTCTACGACCGGGAATCGGGCCTCATCCTCACGAAGCCCTCGAGGTTCCTCGACGGCCTCAACGACAAACTTCTCGAACCGTGGGTGGTCAATGAAGAATAAGAAACCGGCGCGACGTTCCGGCGGCGCGGGCGCCCGGAAGGGCCGCCGGGCCCCGACCGGAGCTCCCGTCATCGACGTGCAATACGACTGCAGGCATTTCCGCGGGCACATCCCCTGCGTCCCCAACAAGCTCCGCGGAAAGATCTGCGGCGCGTGCGACGAGTACGAGCGCGTCACGAAGAGCATTCTGATGATCAAGCTCGGGGCTATCGGCGACGTCATCCGCACGACCCCCCTGGTCTCCGCCTTCCGGAACCGTTACCCCGGCTGCAGGATCACCTGGGTTACCCATTTCCCCGACGTCCTCCCCCGCGACCTCGTCGACGAACTCCGCAGGCCCGACGCCGTGGGGCTCTTCACCGTGCTCCGCGGTTCGTACGACATCGCGTTGAACCTCGACAAGGACTCCGAGGCATGCATCCTCCTCGCGGAGGCGGACGCCGGGAAGAAATTCGGCTTCACGTGGAAGGACGGCCACATCGAGCCTGCCACGCCCGCGGCCCGTCACAAGCTGCTCACCGGCCTCTTCGACAGCCTCTCCAGGGAGAACACGAAACATTACCTCGACGAGATTTTCGGGATCTGCGGGTTCGAATTCGCCGGCGAGGAATATCTCATCAGGCGCGATCCGGCTGCGGAGGAACGCTGGAAGAGCCGCGCCGCCGACCAGGCCGGGGGAAAAAAGGTCGTCGGGCTGAACACCGGCTGCGGAAAACGGTGGACCACGCGTCTCTGGCCCGCGGACTGCTGGATCGCGTTGATCGGGCGTCTGCAGGGCGCCGGGTACTGCCCCCTCCTGATGGGCGGCCCGGACGAGGACGAACAGAACAGGGAGTATGCCCGGCGGACCGGAGCCTGGTATCCCGGCCACTTCCCGCTGGCGGAGTTCATCGCGCTGAGCGCCTCGGCGGACGCGATCGTTACGCAGGTCTCGATGATGATGCACATCGCCATCGCCCTCCGGAAGCCCCTCATCCTGATGAACAACATTTTCAATCCGCGTGAATTCGAACTCTACGGGCGGGGCGTCATCGTCGGGCCGTCCACCGGCTGCGACTGTTACTACGGCGAGACCTGCACCAGGACGCGCCACTGCATGCTCGACCTTGGGGTGGACCGGGTCTTCGGCGAAATCGAACGCCTCGCCGGCAGGGGCCGATGAAGATCGCGTACCTCTCGACCTTCTATCCCTACAGGGGGGGGATCGCGCAGTTCAACGCGTCGCTCTTCAGGGCCCTTGAGGCGCGGCACGCCGTCACGGCGTTCAACTTCACGCGTCAGTACCCTGATTTCCTATTCCCGGGGAAGACCCAGTACGTTCAGCCGGGTGACCGGGCCGACGCCCTCGAGAGCAAACGCACCCTCGACAGCATCAACCCCCTGACGTACATCCGCACCGCGGCCGCGATCAACCGGCTCTCCCCGGACCTCCTGGTGATGAAATTCTGGATGTCGTTTTTCGGGCCGTCGCTCGGGGCCGTGGCCGGCCGGATGGGACCGGGCACGAAGGTCGTCACCGTCCTCGACAACGTCATCCCGCACGAAAAGCGGTTCTTCGACATCCCGTTCACGAAGTACTTTCTCCGGAGGAACCACGGCTTCGTCGCGATGAGCTCCCCGGTCGAACGGGACCTTCTCTCCCTCTCGCCGGGCGCCCGCTGTATCCGGATCCCCCATCCGCTCTACGACCACTTCGGGGAGATGATCGACCCGGCCGGGGCAAGGCGCCGGCTCGGGATCGGGCCGGGGAAAAGGGCGGTGCTCTTCTTCGGTTTCATCCGCGACTACAAGGGGCTCGATGTTTTAATAGAGGCGTTCGGGAAACTCGACGACCGCTACGTGCTCGTGATCGCCGGCGAGACGTACGGGAGCTTCGACGCCTATAACGCGCTCATCTCCCGGTCGCCCCTGCGGGACAACATCCTGGTCTTCAACGATTACATCCCGGACTCGCGCGTCCCGGAGTTTTTCTGCGCGGCCGACG
>DATDQD010000001.1:0-2732 GCA_035292425.1 Bacteroidota bacterium | reverse complement strand
GGGGCGCGGGGGAATCCCCGCGCGGTCCCCGCAGGACGGCAGACGTCGCCTGCATCATGTGCATGCCGTTACCGTACCCGGGAACCGGAAAGACCGTCGGCGGCGCGGTGGAATCGGGATGGAGCGGATCGACGATCCGGTGGCAGTATTCGCACTGGACGCCGTCGATGTCGGTCCCCCTGAGTGATTGTCCCGTGATGTCCTCCGACCTCGCCGCGAGCCAGCCGGTGGGAGAGTGGCAGCGGATGCAGAACTCGCCCGTGTTGTCCCCCGTCACCGCCGAATACCTGTTCGCCACCGCGAGGGCGGCGTAAAATACCGGATCGCGCGCGGCGTGAGCCATCATACCCCCGGCCCACTCATCGGAAATGCGGACTTCGCGCCCGTTGCCGGAAGCATGGCACGCGGCGCACGCTGCGGCCCCGCCGGACGCGACGGTGTCCACCGTCCCGGGCTGCGTCCCGGGAAGAAAAATCAGGGATCTGGTGAGGCGGTCGGAATTACCGAGAAGGAGGCAGCACAAGGCGATCAGCGCGGCCTTGAGACCCCCCGCCCGTAATCCTCCGCTTCCCGCGTTGGGTGAACGCATACCATGAGGTCATTTCTTGCCGGAGGATTTCGGAGACCGGAATTTCTTATAATCGATCGGCCTCTTCTCGTTGAACGCGGTGATGCCTTCGGCGACTTCGTCGGAGCCGGTGTGGACGGTGAGCCAGTCTCTCGCGTGGCCGATGGTCATCCCCCAGGAGAAATCCCTCCAGAAATTCAGCTGCTGCTTGGTGTAGCGGAGCGACTCGGGGAGCTTGTTGACCAGTTTCCCGGCCATGACGTTGACGGCCCGGTCGAGTTCCTTCCGCGGGACCGCCTGGTTGATGAGACCCCACTCGACGGCCTTTCGCGCCGGGATTTCCTCGCACAGGAAGAGGATTTCCCGGGCGCGCCTGTCGCCGACCACAATCGGAAGCCACTGCGTCGCCCCCGCCGAGGGGACGCTCCCCCTCGCGACCCCCACGTGCCGGATGAACGTGTCGTCGGCGGCGACGGCAAGATCGCACGACAGCTGCAGCTCGTTGCCCCCGCCGATGACCATGCCGTTGATCCGGGCGATCGTGGGTTTTCCGATGTTCCGCAACCGTTCGAAGGTCTCGATGAAGACCCCCATCCATTTGTAAAAATCGCCCGGCTTCGGGAGGAAATCATCCTTCCACTCCGTGATGTCGGCCCCGGTGCAGAAGGCCTTCGTGCCGGCGCCCGTCAGGATGACCACCGCGACTTCGTCGTCCCAGGCGGCGTTCTCGAATGCCCGGCCGAGTTCCCGCAAGGCCCCGAAATTCAACGCGTTGTGGACACGGGGGCGGTTGATGGCGATCGTCACCCGGTGCCCTGACTTCTTATAGACGATGTATTTGAACCTGAGTCCGGTCGCGGGTTTGCCAGAGTATCTGCTCATGGGCGTGCGTCTCCGAAAATATGGGTGACGAAAACCGGACGTTCCGGCCGTGAAATATAGACACGGTGCTTCTGAGAATCAAGCGGCGGCGGCGGGGGAGGTGCCTGGCATCTCGGGGACGAATTGGTTACTTTCCATCCGCATCAACAATGCGTTCATGATCTCACAATCCGCGGAGCGGAACATCTCCATCGGCGGCCTCGCGCTTTCGGTCGCGGTTCTGTATCTGTTGACCGCGGCGCGTACCGTCGTTTTCATCGACAGCGGTGAACTGGCGACCGTCGCCTGGACGCTCGGGATCGCCCACCCGACCGGCTATCCGCTCTACACGCTCCTCGCATGGATGGCGGCGCACTTCCCGGTCGATGCAGCGCCGGTGATCAAAATCAACCTGCTCTCGGCGGCGCTCTCCGCCGCCGGCGTGGTCGTTTTTTCCCTCGTGGCCGGCCGGATCATCGGGCGTCACCCGACCCCGGCCGGCAAATCAGCCTCCGACGGTCCCGTCTCCCCCCGCGACAGGGGTCCCGCGCTGATCGCGTCCCTCTTCGGGGCGTCGACCCTGGCCTTTTCCAAAACATACTGGTCGCAATCGGCGTCCGTCGAGGTGTACCCCCTCCATGCCGTCTTCCTCGTTCTCCTCATCGGGATCTTTCTCGCATCCTTCGCGCGACCCGAAGGAAAACAGAAGGCCGGTCCGGCCGCGCGGCCCGCCATGGCGCATCTCTTTGCCTATCTCCTGGGCCTGTCGTTTTCCAATCACCTGAGCACGCTCTACCTCGCCCCCGCGTTTCTGACCGTCTATTTCATGAGGAGGGGGGGAGGAAAGGAGAGCCGCCTGCGGCTGCTGGCCCTGGCCCCGGCATTTATCCTCGGACTCTCGGCCTACCTCTATCTCCCCGTCAGGGCGTCCGCCGGCCCGCTCATGAACTGGGGTAACCCGGTGGACGCCGACGCGATCCTGAGGCACCTGAGCGGGAAACAGTACAGCGTCTGGATCTTCTCGTCGGCGGAGACGGCGGCGAGACAGCTCTCCTACTTCTTCCGGACGCTCGGGGCGGAGTTCTCCTACGCGCCCATCGCGCTCTCCCTCGGGGGGATGTGGTTCCTCTACCGGCGGAACCGCGACCTCTTCGTTCTGATCGCGCTGCTCTTCGCCGGCTGCCTGGTCTTCGCGGTGAACTACGACATCAGCGACATCGACTCCTATTTCCTGCTGGCCCATGTCGCGACTGCGCTCGCCGCGTCGGCCGGGATGTACGCCGTCCTCACGGTGCTCGCCGGC